>CAMHGU010000075.1 GCA_946184715.1 uncultured bacterium
GGCTATGGGTGTCGTTGGTGTGGAGCAAGATAAGATGCTCGGCCTGCGCTGCCGTGGTCATCATCACGGCGGCGATTAATAAAAGCAGAAATTTTTTCATACGGATATTAATGATTTATGGTTAGTTATATTAATGATTTATGGTTAGTTACACGGTTATGGTGCAGCCTCAAGGCGCAGAGTGACGCGCGGGGCAACACAACAGGCAAAGATAGGTGATTTTTCGGCCATTTGCAAGCGTCGCGCGCAAAATCGGGCCGATGTTTGCAATATTGCGAAATTTGAATTACCTTTGCTCAAGGCTAAGCCGCGGCGGAGAGCCGCCTCGCCGGCATAGCTATTATAAATTTCGGAAAGCGTATTCGTGCTTTATCCTGTTATAGAAAATCGCCAATTTTCATTGCACAGAGGATAAGCAGTCGGGATATCGCTTCATGTGTGTGCCTATTTCTCCACCCCATAGGCGGGGTAGCGGATATGTACATTGCGTGGGGTGGACTGTATCATTTCTGTGCAGGGCGTTTGGCGATGCCTCTATAACAAATGAGCAGGATTTTCCCCACGTTTTCTATGCACCAACCTTTTATACAATGCTCCACGACAGGGGAATCAGTGGGGCTGAGCTTCCTCTATGAAGAGACTTTCGTTTCGCTGCGCCACATTATTTTTGTTCATCATCGCAAGTGCTTGGGCAACGCGCTCCTACAGCTACACCTTTGAGGCCGACGGCCTCTATTACGACATCAACCCGGACGGCACCACCGTCACTGTCACTTACGACAGCTATCTCTCCGGCTCTTACGCCGGCGACATCGTGGTCCCCGACAGCGTGGACTATAACGGGCGCCGCCTGGCAGTGACCTCCATTGGCGCAAGTGCCTTTCGAGCTTGCGCAGCGCTGACATCGGTGACACTGCCTGCCGGCATTGAGAGCATCAGCAACTATGCGTTCACGGAGTGCACGGCGCTCACCGCCGTCGCCTTCGGTGGCAACGAGAAGGTTATCGGCGACTATGCCTTTGACAACTGTGGCGCGCTCGAAGCCGCAGTATTCCCCGCCACGGTAACGACCGTAGGCGATTGCGCCTTCCGCGACTGCGCCGCGCTCGCCGAGTTGACCCTGTCGGACGCCCTGACCACAATAGGGCGATGGACATTCATCAACTGCACCGCACTACGAAGACTGGAGATTCCCGCCTCGGTGACGGAGATAGGGGCAAGCGCGTTTCAGAGCTGCTCGTCGCTCGACTCCGTGGCGATTAATCTTCGCCCCGACACACATCTGACAGTGGGCAAATTCGTTTTCTTCAGTTGCAAGGCAATCAGCACCGTCACCACCAACGACCTCGGTCAATGGTGCAGTATTGAGTTTATTGACGTCAATGCTAATCCTATCAACTTCAGCCATTCAATCTCGATTGGCGGACAGGCGATTAGCAATCTCGAAATCCCTCAGGGCGTAAGCCGCATTGAGAAATACGCTTTTTACAGCTGTAGCAGCTTGCAGCGAGTGCAACTCCCAAATTCGCTGAAAGAGATTGCCGACTCAGCTTTCTGGCACTGCTACGGGCTAAACGCGGTCACCAGCCTTGCTCCGGCACCTCCTGCGGCGGATATGGTGTTTGTCGATTTCAATTTCGAGCACGCCACGCTCAATGTGCCATACGCCGCCACTGAGGCCTACCGCACCACCTCCCCGTGGCGCGACTTCGAGTTCATCAACGAGCTGCCGGCTCCCAAGCTCGGCGACATCAACGCCGACGGCTCAATCGATGGTGGCGACGTGTCAATACTTCTTGAGATGGTACACGCCGGAGGCCTCAGCGATGAGCAAAAGCTGATAGCCGACCTCAACGCCGACGGTTCAATCGATGACGTCGACGTATCGGTTCTCCTTGGAAAGGTGCTTAACAACGACGATGACGACGACAAATCTTTAAGAATCCTCGCAATCGGCAACTCTTTTACGCAGGATGTACTAACGTATCTCGGAGACCTCGCTAAGGCATCAGGAATTGAATCCGCCGATTTAAAAGTGTATATAACTTATAGTGGAGGAGCATCACTCGAATATTATAGCAACCTGATAGAAACGGAGACTCTGCCCGACGGCTTCTTTTTCCAACAATACCACGGAGCTGAAGAATTTTGTGAGTATGCCACATTTGCCGATATCATATCCCACGATTGGGACATAATCACTTTACAGCAGGTATCTACGTTGGCCAACGACTATAACTCTTATCAGCCCTATCTTGATAAATTAGCGACATTCATCCGAGAGAAATGCCCCAATAAAAATGTGGCATTGGGTTGGAATTTAGTGTGGGGCGTAGGGTCGATGACTGCCGACGACCCCGGCACTTCCAGATGGCAGAAGAACGCTGAAGCGTGCCGGCAGATGCTTCTCGACACCGATTACTTCTCCTTCATAGTGCCTTCGGGCACTGCCGTGCAGAACGCTCGCGCCCTCGGCATCGACAACATCGGGCATTTCATCACTCGCGACAACTTGCACCTGTGCTATGGTGCCGGTCTCTACGTCGCTGCCTGCGCTTGGTGGGAAGCCATTATCGCGCCGTGGTGCGGAAAGAGCATAGTGGGCAGCCCCGCCGTCCATCCCATCACGGCACAAGAGCAGGCATCATCGCCCAACCCGTGTATGCCTGTCACAGCCGACAACAATATAATACTGCAGCTCTGCGCCGCCAAGGCGATAGAGAAGCCTTTCGAGCTGAGCGCTGATGAGATTGCGGCCGAAGCCGCTGAGCGCTACGGCATAAGCGACATCCCCGCGATGTTCCCCTCGGAATAAGCACAAAACAGGGATCTATATAGCCGAGAAGGCGCCGCTCGCTTGGAGTGGCGCCTTCTCTTATGGGTGAAGCTGCGGGAGCGAAGCCGTCAGAAGGAGAGGAGGGCGTTGCCGGTCATCTCGGTGGGCTGCTCGAGGCCCATAATCTGGAGAATGGTGGGGGCAACGTCGGCGAGGCGCCCGTCGGCCACGCTCTTGGCGCGGTTGCCCACGTAGATGCAGGGCACGGGGTTGAGCGAATGGGCGGTGTTGGGGGTGCCGTCGGGGTTGATGGCGTTGTCGCAGTTGCCGTGGTCGGCGATGATAATCACCTCGTAGCCATTGGCGCGCGCGGCTTCGACGGTGTCGCGCACCACGTTGTCGATAGCCACAACGGCTTTCTCGATAGCCTCATACACGCCGGTGTGGCCCACCATATCGCCGTTGGCGTAGTTGACCACGATGAAGTCGTACTTCTGCGTGCCGATGGCCTCCACGAGCTTGTCCTTCACCTCGTAGGCGCTCATCTCGGGCTTGAGGTCGTAGGTAGCCACCTTGGGCGAGGGCACGAGAATGCGGTCTTCACCATCGTAGGGCTGCTCGCGGCCGCCGTTGAAGAAGAAGGTGACGTGGGCATACTTCTCGGTCTCGGCGATGTGGAGCTGCTTGAGCCCGCGATTGGAGAGGTACTCGCCCAGGGTGTTGGTCACGTTCTCCTTGTCGAAGAGGATGTGCACGCCCTCAAAGGAAGCGTCGTAAGGCGTCATACAGTAATATTGCAGCCCGGGAATGGTGGTCATCTCCTGCTCGGGCATATCCTGCTGGGTGAGCACCACGGTAATCTCCTTGGCGCGGTCGTTGCGATAGTTGAAGAAGATTACCACGTCGCCTTCCTCGATGCGGCCATCGACGGTGCTGTTGACGATAGGCTTGATAAACTCGTCGGTGACACCGTCGGCATACGACTCGTCCATAGCGCGGAGCATATCGTCGCTCTGCTTGCCGATGCCGCGCACGAGCTGGTCGTAGGCCACGCGTATTCGCTCCCAGCGCTTGTCGCGGTCCATAGCATAGAAGCGGCCTATGATTGAGGCCACCACACCGGCGCTGGCGGCGCAGTGCCGCTGCAGCTTGTCGATGAAGCCCTTACCGCTGTGGGGGTCGGTGTCGCGCCCGTCCATAAAGCAGTGGACCATCACCTTCTCGAGGCCGTACTCCTTGGCGATGTCGCACAGGGCAAACAGATGCTCAAGCGAGCTGTGCACGCCGCCGTCGCTGGTGAGACCCATCAGGTGGAGCTTCTTGCCGGTGCGCTTGGCGTAGCCGTAGGCGGCCTGTATCTCTTTGTTGTTCAAGATGCTGCCGTCGGCTATCGACTTGTTGATTTTCACAAGGTCCTGATACACCACGCGGCCGGCGCCGATGTTGAGGTGGCCCACCTCAGAGTTGCCCATCTGCCCGTCGGGCAAGCCCACGTTTTCGCCGCTGGCCTGCAGCTGCGAGTGCTTGCACTCGGCAAGGAGCTTATCCCAGTAGGGGGTCGGGGTTTGATAGATTACGTCGCCTTTTCCTTTGTTGCCGATGCCCCATCCGTCGAGGATCATCAGCATTGCTTTATTTGCCATATCTTGATTGTTGAATTTGTAGTTTTCTTTCTCAGGGCGCGGCCGCTTGCCGCTGCCGAGCGCAAAATTACTAAATAATTGCGACACTGCCGCCCGCATGGCTTGGAAATGTGACCCGCATTGCCTAATTTTGGGGAAGAAAAAACGACCTGATATGCCGAAAGTATCCCTCGACCCCGATGTGCAGCGCCTGCTGCGCTTTCTCAGCGCGCTGAGCGCCAACAACGACCGCCGGTGGTTTGCCGACCACCGCGCGGAGTACGACTACCTGTGGCAATGGTGGAACGATGCCGTGCAGCGGCTCATCGACCGTGTAGCCCAATTCGACGACGAAGCCGAAGGCCTGCTGGCCCGCGACTGCGTGTTCCGCATCTACCGCGACATCCGTTTCAGCCCCGACAAGCGCCCATATAAGGACCACTTCGGGGCGGCTATAGGCCGTGGCGGCCGCCAGTGCAAGCGCTCGTCGTACTACCTGCACATCTCGCCCGGCGAGTGCCACATCGTGGCCGGAATATGGAGCCCCGACACCCGCGTGCTCACCGCCCTGCGCCGTGCCATCGACGACAACTTCGACGAGTGGCGCTCCATAGTGGAGGCCCCGGAGTTTGCCAAGCGCTTCGAGATGTGGGGCCGAAGCCTCAAGACGGCGCCGAAAGGGTTCGACAAGGCCTCGCCGGCCCTCCCGTATCTCCGGATGAAGGAGTACTGCTTCGACCACCGCCCCGAGCCGGCTTTCTTCACCACCGACTGGATAGAGCGCGTGGCCTCCCTCTTCAAGATGCTCAAGCCTATGAACGACTTCCTCAACTTCACCCTCGACGAAGAGCTATGACCCCTCTTGCAGAATCTCATCCACTATATATCGGTCGCTCATTGCGAGGTAGTGTGTCCTCTATATGACGAACCCCTTGCGGGTTCGAATCATGGGCAAGTCGCTAAGGCAGCCTAAGCCGCCGGAGCGGGCAGTACGGAAATTTTTACCAAAATGTGCGTGTAGGCCGTTGCGAAATGCGGGAAAATGATTAACTTTGTGATTGGCTTGCCGATAAGAGGCCGAGCCATTACGAAACCGATACGATGACCTACGAAAAGTAATCAGAATATGGCAAAGATACAAGGAGCTGTGACCGTCAACGAGGAGCGCTGCAAGGGGTGCGACCTCTGCGTGGTGGCGTGTCCGTGCGACGTGCTGGCGTTGCAACCTAAAGAAGTGAACAACCGCGGCTACCATTTCGCCTATATGGCGCGGCCGGAGCGCTGCACCGGCTGCACCAGCTGCGCTATGGTGTGCCCCGACGCCTGCATCGAGGTGTATCGCGTCAAAGTGGAGTGACCCCACCCCAATCCCCTACCCCAATCGTAAACCCTTTAAACACCTATATATAATAATGAGTGAAGAAGTGAAGCTGCTCAAAGGCAATGAGGCGATAGCGCTGGCCGCCATACGCTACGGGTGCGACGGCTACTTCGGCTACCCCATCACCCCGCAATCGGAGGTGCTGGAGACGCTGATGGAACAGCAACCGTGGGACACGACCGGAATGGTGGTGCTGCAAGCCGAATCAGAAGTGGCAGCAATCAATATGGTATATGCCGGAGCGGCGTGCGGCAAGGTAGTATTCACGTCGTCGTCGAGTCCGGGCGTGTCGCTGATGCAGGAGGGCATCTCCTATATCGCGGCGGCCGAGCTGCCGGCGCTGATTGTCAACGTGCAGCGCGGCGGGCCGGGCTTAGGCACCATTCAGCCGTCGCAGGCCGACTATTTCCAGGCCACCAAAGGCGGCGGCCACGGCGACTATCACCTGATAGTGCTCGCCCCCTCGAGCGTGCAGGAGATGGTCGATTTTGTGGGCCTTGCCTGGGACCTCGCTTTCAAATACCGCACCCCGGCGATGATACTCGCCGACGGTGTCATAGGCCAGATGATGGAGAAGGTGACGCTGCCGCCACAGCGACGTCGCCGCACTATGGAAGAGCTGATAAAGCAGTGTCCCTGGGCCGTAACCGGCAAGAAAGGACGCGACAAGAACATCTGCACCTCGCTCGAGCTTGAGAGCGACAAGATGGAGATTATCAACAACCGTCTCCAGTCCACCTACCGCGACATCGCGCGCCACGAGAAGCGCTACGAGGCCTACAACGTGGAGGGCGCCGACTATCTGATTGTGGCCTTCGGCTCCATCGCCCGTATATGCCGCAAGAGCATCGACATCGCCCGCGAGCGCGGCCTCCGCATTGGGCTTATCCGCCCCATCACGCTGTGGCCATTCCCCTCGGAGGCCGTGGCCCAAGCCGCCCGCGGCACCAAAGGCGTGCTCACCGTCGAAATCAACGCCGGGCAGATGATTGAGGACGTGCGCCAGGCTATCAACGACCGCGCTATGCCCATCGAGCACTACGGCCGCCTCGGCGGTATGGTCCCCGACCCCGAAGAGGTGCTCGACGCTCTCAACCGCCTATTAATCAACCCTACTAAGTGACCCTTACTGCTATGGAACTTAACGAGATAATACGCCCGGAGAATAAGGTTTACGCCAAGCCGCGGCTGATGAACAGCAACCATATGCACTACTGCCCCGGGTGCAGCCACGGCGTGGTCCACAAGCTCGTGGCCGAGGTGCTCGAAGAGATGGGACAGGAAGAGACCGCGATAGGCATCACGCCGGTGGGCTGCGCAGTGTTTGCCTACAACTATATCGACATCGACTGGATTGAAGCCGCCCACGGGCGCGCCCCGGCCATCGCCTCGGCCGTGAAGCGCCTGCAGCCCGACAAGCTGGTGTTCACCTACCAGGGCGACGGCGACTTGGCCGCCATAGGCACCGCCGAGACTATCCACGCCGCCAATCGCGGCGAGAACATCGCCATCATCTTCATCAACAACGCCATCTACGGAATGACCGGCGGACAGATGGCGCCCACTACCCTGCTGGGCCAAAAGACGGCCACCACGCCCTACGGCCGCCGCGTGGACCTCAACGGCTACCCGCTGAGCATCGCGCCTATCCTGGCCGGCCTCGACGGCACTTGCTACGTCACCCGCCAGAGTGTCCACACCCCCGCCGCCGTGCGCAAGGCCAAAGCCGCAATCCGAAAAGCCTTCGAAAACTCCCTCGCCGGCCGCGGCTGCTCCCTCGTGGAGGTGGTCAGCACCTGCAACTCCGGCTGGAAGCTATCCCCCGCCGAGGCCAACCGCTGGATGATCGAGAATATGTTCCCCAAGTACCCTCTGGGCGACCTTAAAAACGTTTAAGCGATATGACAACCGAAATCATCATAGCCGGATTCGGCGGCCAAGGCGTGCTCTCAATGGGCAAGATTCTCGCCTACTCCGGCCTTATGGAGGACAAAGAGATAACCTGGATGCCCGCCTACGGCCCCGAGCAGCGCGGAGGCACCGCCAATGTGACCGTAATCATCAGCGACGACAAAATCTCCTCGCCCATCCTCAACTCTTACGACGTGGCAATCGTGCTCAACCAGCAGAGCCTCGACAAGTTCGAGCCTAAGGTGAAGCCCGGCGGCATCCTCATCTACGACGCCTACGGCATCAACACGCCGCCCACCCGCACCGACATCCGCCTGCACCGCATCGAGGCGATGGAGGCCACCTTCGAGATGGGCAACAACAAGGCGTTCAATATGGTGGTGCTCGGAGCTATGCTCAAGGTGTGCCCCGTGGTCACCATCGAGAGCGTACTCAAGGGCCTCAAGAAGACCCTGCCCGAGCGGCACCACGACCTGATACCGATGAACGAGGCCGCCCTGCGCCGCGGCATGCAGCTCATCGACTGACCGCGCCCCGCCCTAACCCCCTTAAACCCACATACAACCGATGAACAACGACCGTCAGATGGCCGCCGCGGCCGCCGCCTTTGCCGCGCGATGGCAGGGCCGAGGCTACGAAAAGGGCGACTCTCAGTCATTCTGGATTGAGCTGCTCACCGAGGTGTTCGGCGTGGAAAACCCCGCGTCGTTTATCCGATTTGAGGAGAAGGTGAAGCTGGACAACACCAACTTCATCGATGCCCATATCCCCGCCACCAAGGTGATGATAGAGCAGAAGTCGATAGGCAAAGACCTGCGCGCCCCAATAGTGCAGAGCGACGGCTCGCGTCTTACGCCCTATCAGCAAGCCAAGCGCTACGCCGCTGAGCTCCCCTACTCCGAGCGCCCCCGCTGGATTATCACCTGCAACTTCGCCGAGTTTCTCATCTACGATATGGAGCGCCCCAAGACCGAGCCGGAGAGCATCCTCTTGTCCCACTTAGGCAAGGAGTACTACCGCCTGCGCTTCCTTATCGACACCCGCAGCGAGCACATTAAGCGCGAGCTGCAAGTGTCGATACAAGCCGGCGAGATAGTGGGCCGCATCTACGACGCCCTGCTGCGCCAGTACGACGACACGTCGGCCCAGGCCCTGCGATGGCTCAACATCCTGTGCGTGCGCATCGTATTCTGCCTCTACGCCGAGGACGCCGGCATCTTCAGCCACGACCAATTCCACGACTACCTCGCCCGCTACACCGCGCCCGACCTCCGCGCGGCCCTGCTACGCCTCTTTGAGGCACTCAACACCCCCGCCGAGCAGCGCAGCCGATACCTCAATGACGACCTCAAGGCGTTCCCCTACACCAACGGCGGCCTCTTCGCCGAAGACATCGAGATACCGCAGTTCACCCCCGAGCTCCGCGAGACGCTCCTCCAGAACGCCTCGCTCCACTTTGACTGGAGCGAAATCTCGCCCACGATATTCGGTGCCGTGTTTGAGAGCACCCTCAACCCTGCCACACGACGCTCAGGCGGTATGCACTACACCTCGATCGAGAATATCCACAAGGTAATCGACCCGCTGTTTCTCAACGACTTGCGCCGCCGTCTCGACGACATCCTCGAGGAGAAGGTGGAGCGAACGCGCGCTAAGAAGCTCGACGCCTTTCAGGACCACCTCGCCTCGCTCACCTTCCTCGACCCTGCCTGCGGCTCCGGCAATTTCCTCACCGAGACTTATCTGTCGCTCCGCCGCCTTGAGAATGAGGTAATCAGCGAGCGATATCACGGCCAGTCATTCATCGCCCTCGAGGGTCAAAGCCCCGTAAAGGTGAGCATCAACCAGTTCTACGGCATCGAAATCAACGACT
>CAMHGU010000076.1 GCA_946184715.1 uncultured bacterium
GAGAGGGCTACTTGATGATGTAGTCGGTGGAGATGGAGCGGTTGTTGTGGATATTGGTGATGGTGCGGGCGAATGTCTCCGCGATGCTGAGGATATGCACCTTGGGGCAGGTGGCCACGTCGAAGGGGATACTGTCGGTGAAGACAATCTCGTCGAGGGCGCAGTCCATCACGCGCTGGCGAGCGGGGCCGCTCATCACGGCGTGGGAGGCGACGGCTCTTACGGTGCGGGCGCCGTTCTCCTTCATCAGATTGGCGGCTTTGGTTATGGTGCCGGCCGTATCGACCATATCGTCGATGAGAATGACGTCGCGGTCGGTGACATCGCCTATGATAGTCATACTCTCCACCACATTGGCCTTGGCGCGCTGCTTGTGGCAGAGCACGAGCGGGGCGTTGAATTGCTTGGCGTAGATGTTGGCGCGCTTGGCGCCGCCCACGTCGGGCGTGGCGATGGTGAGGTTGTCCAGGCCGAGGCTCTTGATGTAAGGGATAAACACCGAGGAGGCGTAGAGGTGGTCGACGGGCACATTGAAGAAGCCCTGAATCTGGTCGGCGTGGAGGTCCATAGTGACGAGGCGGTCGATGCCGGCGGCGCTGAGCATATCGGCCACGAGCTTAGCGGCGATGCTCACGCGGGGCTTGTCCTTGCGGTCCTGGCGGGCCCACCCGAAGTAAGGCACCACGGCGGCTATCGAGAGAGCCGAGGCGCGCTTGGCCGCGTCAATCATCAGCAGCAGCTCCATCAGGTTGTCGGCATTGGGGAATGTGGACTGCACCAGATACACTTCGCAGCCGCGTATCGATTCTTCAAACGACACTTCAAATTCGCCGTCGCTGAAGCGCTGAATGTTCATCTTGCCCAGCTCGATACCGAGGGCGTCGGCTATGGCTTGGGCGAGATTATGCGACTTGGTTCCGGAGAAGACCTTGATGGGGGGCAGATTGCTGTTGAGTGACGACATCGCGATTGAGATATGATAGATTAGTTTGATATTACAAAATTACTGCTTTTTGGCGGTAAGAGCACGATTTTTGGGCGATTTTTTCTTGGCGCGGCTTGTAAGTTTCCATATCACGGCTCCAAGTGGCTCAATATCAGTGATGAAGGGCACGCGCTCGTCGAGCGTTTTAATTTCGGGCTCGGCATCGCTGAGGAGTTCTTGGGCGGTGTAGTCGGCGCGGTCGATGCCGAGCACGTCGAAGGCGTGGATGGGAATGTTGATACGGCAGTGGCGGGCATCGTCGGCGAAGTTGACGGCGATGAGCAGCAGGTCGTCGCCGCTCTTGCGCAGGAATGCAAACACGCGGTGCGGGTCGAAGTGAGGGTTGTCGTAGTTGACGTACATCAGGTCGAAGAATTGGCCTGCGGCAATAGCTTCACTCTCATTGGCCAGGCGGAGCAGGCGGCGGTAGCGCTGCCGCAGGCGCTGCTCGTCGGGGCCGAGGAGGGCGCCGTCGCATTTTCCGCCGTTGTACCATCGGCGCACGGTGGGAATGCTCCAGTAGTCGAAGATGGTGGTGCGGCCGTCGCGCCCGCTGAAGCCTTCGGCATCGGTGGCGTGCTCGCCCAGCTCCTGCCCTTGATAGAGCATAAAGGGCCCGGTGCCCATAGTGAGGCTCACCACGAGGGCCGGCAGCGCTTTGGCGCCGTCGCCCATATACTGCGGCGAGGCGATGCGCAGCTCGTCGTGGTTCTCGAGGAAGTTGAGCATATGCTCGCCGATGCCATCGACGGTCTGCCAGCAGCTGGTGAGCGAGGCGGCCGAGCGGTTCTGCTTCTGGATGGCATAGAGAGTGTCGTAGAGGTTCACCTTATCATATAGGTAGTCGAAGCCGCCGTTGTAGATGTAGTTGCGATACAGCCCCACATCGTAGATTTCGGCGATGAACACCACATCGGGGTACTTCTGCTTCACCTGCGGGATAGCCCACTGCCAGAACTCCACGGGCACCATATGGGCCATATCGCATCGGAATCCGTCAACCTTCTTGGCGGCCCAGTAGCGGAGGATATGGAGCATCTTTAACCAGGTGTCGGGCACGGGGTCGAAGTGGCGGGAGCCGTCGCCGTAGTCCACGCCGTAGTTAAGCTTCACGGTTTCGTACCAGTCGTTGCGCGAGGGATAGGCCGAGAAGCAGTCGTTGCCGGTGGCCTTGGCGGGGAACTCGTAGTAAGCGTCGTCGCCCTCGCCCAGGTCGATACCCGGCGAGAAGAGCTGCCGCGGGATATAGTAGAAGTTGTTGGCGGGGGCGAAGGCCATGTCGCGGTTGTCGTCGGCGCCGAGGTCGTGAATGCCGGCGGGCTTCACGTCGCTGTAGTACTGGCGCGCCACGTGGTTGGGCACGAAGTCGATGATTACCTTCAGGCCGGCGCGATGGGTGCGATTGACGAGGTTTTCAAATTCGCGCATGCGGTCGGGCACCGAGGTGGCGATGTCGGGGTCGATGTCGTAATAGTCCTTGATGGCATAGGGCGAGCCGGCGCGTCCTTTCACCACGTGGGGGTTATCAGGGGCGATGCCGTAGCGGCTATAGTCGGTGGCCTGAGCGTGCTCGATGACGCCGGTGTACCACACGTGGGTGACACCGAGGTCGGCGATGGCGGTGAGCACACGGCCCGTGATAGCGTTCATCTTCCCCACCCCGTTCTGCTCTATGGTGCCATTAGGCTCGCATTGGGCTGTGGGGTTGGTAAACAGGCGAGGAAACAACTGGTAGATAATCGGCTTAGACTGCTTCATTATTTATTGCTTAATAAGAAATCGTGAATTATGCTGTTCTTGCTCTCGGAGGGGTTGTCGAGCACATTGCAGGCGTCGCTGTAGCCGGCGGCCACAATCTCGGCGTGCTTCTTGGTGTCGAAGGTGCTGAAGGAAGTGGCGCTGTTGGTGATGATGAGCGTGTCGCACATCTTCATATCATCGACGGCGTTGAGCTTAGCCTGCAGCATATAGCTGCGCTGGGCAATCTCCACGATGTTGAGCTTGTACTTATAGTTGGAGAACGGGCTGCAATTGACGCCTATGAGGTGCCGGCACTCGCGGCGTATGGCCCACGCGGGAAGGTTGCGGAGCACGCCGCCGTCAACGTAGTAGGTGCCTTCTATCTTCACCGGCTTGAAGATGATGGGCACGCTGCACGAGGCTATGAGGCGCTCCATAATGGGACCTTCGGTAAACGCCTTGTTGCAGCAGCGGTCGAAATCGGTGGCGCAGATGCTCACGCGCACCGGCAGGTCCTCAATGTTCTTGTAGGGCACATACTTGCGCAGGAGGCGCTTGAAGCCGTCGAGCTTGAAGAATCCGTCCTTAGGAATGGTAATCTCGCAGAGGTCGGTAAACGCCTTTCCGGCAAACACCTTAATCATATCGTCGGGGTCCACTCCGGCGGCGTAGAGCACCGCCACCACGGCTCCGGAGCTTACACCGGCCACCACATCGGGCACGATACCGTGCTCGGCCAGGGCCTTAATCACCCCGGCGTGGGCAAAGCCGCGGGCGCCACCCCCACTGAGGG
This sequence comes from uncultured bacterium, assembly GCA_946184715.1. Classification (GTDB taxonomy): domain Bacteria; phylum Bacteroidota; class Bacteroidia; order Bacteroidales; family Muribaculaceae; genus CAMHGU01. Next base: position 3,519 of record CAMHGU010000076.1, read on the forward strand.
CCAGCCCGTAAGGCACTATGTCGGTCGTCGAGCGGTTCATGGGCCTTTGTTTGTTACAAAAGTAGTCACTTTCCGTGAATTATTCAATAGCGGCAGGGCCATATCTCAATCGGAGTCGATATTTTTCCGCCCGAGGTGGTCCGGTCTTGCCACGGAATCGAGTGCCGAGCCACCCCGCAGGGCGCTTTTTCTGAAATTTGATGCCGCATTATGCCCATATGTCGAAAGTTATTTGTAATTTTGCGATAATGGAATATAGTGACGACATCAGGCAAGCCCTCGAGGTGCTCCGCTCAGGCGGAGTAATCCTTTATCCCACCGACACTATATGGGGCTTGGGCTGCGATGCCACCTGTGCGGCTGCAGTGAAGCGCATCTACGCCATCAAGCAGCGCGCCGACAATAAGCAGATGCTTGTGCTTGCCGATGGCCTCCCGCTGCTGGAGCGCTACGTTGACGAGGTGCCCGAAGCCGCCTATCAGCTTATGGAGGTGGCCACCACGCCCCTCACCCTGATACTCGACGGCGCCCACGGCGTGGCCCCGGAGCTGCTGGGCGACGACGCCAGCCTCGGTATCCGCATCACCGCCGAGCGCTATAGCCGCGAGCTTTGCGCCCGGCTCCACAAGCCCATCGTCTCGACCTCGGCCAACGTCAGCGGGCAGCCCGCGGCAGCCACCTTTGCCGACGTTGACGAGCGCATCAAGGCCGCCGTGGACTATGTGGCCTCCTATCGCCGCGACGACAACGCCCGCCGCGCACCCTCAAGCATCATCCAAGTGAAAGCCGATGGCTCATTCAAGATATTAAGAAAGTAACCCCCCGATGATAAGCGAACGACTACAACGATTCAAATACGTGCTGAGCGACCTCGTGGCCGTCAGCATCGGTTGGTTGTCGTTCAACTATCTGCGCTTCAACCTGGCCGAGTACAAGGCGATGATCAGCTACGACACCTTCGGCGGCTTCTTGAGCTCGCCCCCGGTGGTGCTCGGCATCTGCATTGTGCCGCTGCTTGCGCTGTCGATGTTCTGGCTCTCAGGCTATTACAACATACCCTTCCGCAAGTCGCGCCTTCAGGAGATGACCACCACCATACTCTCGACCCTGCTGGTGTCGCTGCTTACGTTCTTCCTCATCCTGCTGAACGATATGCTTCAGAATAGCGTGTTCAACATCGAGGTGTTCGGCTGGCTGTGGCTGTGCCTCTTCATTCCCACCTATCTGTTCCGCTTCGTCATCACCACCCACGCCACCCACAAATTCCACAACCGGCAGTGGGCGGTCAACACCCTGGTGATAGGCAACGGCCGCGATGCCCACAAATTTGTGAAGCGGCTCAATACCGACTCCGTGTCGCTGGGCTACCACATCGTGGGCTATGTGGACATTCCGGGCGAGAAAGCCGTGGAGCGCAACGGGCTGCCGGTGTATCAAATCACCGACCTCGACAGCATCGTGGCCGAGAAGCAGATACGCGAATTCCTGGTGCTCCCCACCAAGTCGCGTTCCCGCGCCACCATCGACGCCATCAACCAGCTCTTCCCTTACAACCTCCCCATCAAGATTTCGCCCGACCTTTACCACATTCTGCTGACGAAGGTAAACCTGTCGAACCTCACGGGCGAGCCCCTCGTTGACGTGGCCGGCGACAATATGACCGAGAGCGCCACCAATGTGAAGCGCCTCGTCGATGTGGTGGTATCGGCCATCGCGCTGCTGCTGCTGATGCCGGTGTATGCCGTCATCGCCATTATGATTAAGCGCGATTCGCGCGGCGACGTCATCTACCGCCAGGAGCGCCTCGGCTACCGCAACAAGCCGTTCAATATATTGAAGTTCCGCACTATGGTGCGCGACGCCGAAGCCGATGGCGAGCCCCAGCTGAGCACCGACGACGACCCCCGCATCACCCACATCGGGAAGATACTGCGCAAATACCGCCTCGACGAGCTGCCGCAATTCTGGAACATACTGCGCGGCGATATGTCGCTCGTAGGGCCGCGGCCCGAGCGCAAGTACTACGTGGACCAGATTATGAAGCGCGCCCCTTACTACGCCCTGCTGCATCAGGTGCGGCCGGGCCTTACGTCGCTCGGCATGGTGAAATTCGGCTACGCCAAGAACGTCGATGAGATGCTCAAGCGATTGAAGTACGACATTATCTATATAGAGAATATGTCGCTGATCAACGACCTGAAGATTATGGTCTATACCATCAAGACCGTAATCTCGGGCAAAGGACTGTAACCGGGCGAGCGGCGCCCCCTCCCGACGGCGCCACAGCTTGCCGCCTCGAGATATAACCGGCAGAGAGAAATGACCAAGACCGACAACCGAGCTACCCGAGCAATCAGCCGCGCCACGGCCCGCCTGGCCGAGTGGCGGCAGCGCCACGTGGGCGAGAAGAAATTCGTCACCGTGCTGGCGCTCGTGGTGGGCGTGCTCTCGGGCTTTTCGGCCTTGATACTCAAGCAGTTGATAGAGTGGCTCTCGATGATGATCGAGGCCCAGGTGACCGAGCCCACGGCCAACGTCATCTACCTCATCAGCCCGGCGGTGGGCGTGCTGCTGTCGCTGCTCTTCGTGCGCTACGTGGTGAAGGACGACATCTCCCACGGCGTCACCAAGGTGCTCTACGCCATCTCGCAGCATCAGAGCCGTCTCAAGCCCCACAATATGTACTCCTCGGTGGTGGCCAGCGCGGCCACCATAGGCTTTGGCGGCTCGGTAGGTGCCGAGGCCCCTATCGTATATACCGGCGCCGCGCTCGGCTCTAACCTGGGCAGCGCGTTCAGGCTATCGCCGCGGCTGCTGATGATACTCGTGGGCTGCGGCGCCGCGGCAGGTATCGCCGGCATCTTCAAAGCCCCCATCGCCGGTCTGCTCTTCGCCATCGAGGTGCTGATGGTTGACCTCACCGCCTTCTCGGTGATGCCGCTGCTCGTGGCCTCGGTGTCGAGCGCCACCGTGGCATATATCTTCACGGGCTACAACTTCCAGTTTGCGTTCGACGCCAGCGAGCCATTCGTGGTGGAGCTGATACCTTACGTGATAGGCTTAGGCATCTTCTGCGGGCTGGTGTCGCTCTATTTCAACTACGGCATCAGCAGCATCGAGCGGCTCTACGACCGCATCCCGCGGGCGTGGACCCGCTACGCCATCGGCGCCATCACCCTCGGCGTGCTTATCTTCCTGCTGCCGCCGCTCTACGGCGAAGGCTACGGCACCATCAACGCTCTGCTCGACGGCGACTATGCCGAGGTGATGGGCGGCAGCCTCTTCTTCGGGCTTAACGGCAACGTGTGGGCCGTGCTGCTCTTCATCGCCGCCACGATGCTCCTGAAGGTATTCGCCACCAGCGCCACCAACGGCGCCGGGGGCGTGGGCGGCACGTTTGCCCCGTCGCTCTACGTGGGGTGCCTCGCCGGATTCCTCTTCGCCTTCGCGCTCAACCACGCAGGCTTCGTGGCCGACCCGCTGAGCGTCAAGAATTTCGCCCTGATGGGTATGGCCGGCGTGATGGCCGGGGTGATGCACGCCCCGCTGATGGCCATCTTCCTCACCGCCGAGATGACCGGCGGCTATCAGCTCTTCCTACCGCTGCTCGTGGTGGCCGCCATCTCCTACGGCACGGTGAGCCTCTTCAGCCGCTACGGCATCTACACCCGCCGCCTCGCCAATGAAGGCTACCTCATCGACTACCAGAAGGACCACGCCGTGCTCACCCTCCTGCGTATGGATCACGTAATCGAGCGCGACTTCGCCAAGGTGACCGCCGAGATGACCCTCAAGCAGATGGTCGATGTAATCGCCTCGTCGAGCCGCAACCTCTTCCCGGTGGTCGATACCGACGGGCGCCTGCTCGGCATCGTGCGCCTCGACGACATCCGCAACATTATGTTCCGCCCCGACCTCTACCAGAAGATGCGCGTGGGCGGTTTTATGACAATGCCGGCGGCCACGGTGCGCATTACCGACGGCATGGAAGAGGTGATGCGAGTATTCGACGACACCAGCGCCTGGAACCTCCCCGTAGTCGATGATGAGGGCCGCTACATAGGCTTCGTGTCGAAGTCGAAGATTTTCAACTCCTACCGCACCGTCCTCAAGCAGTACACCGACTGACTTTATTAGCGCGCAAAGCACACATTTAGCCGATTTTTAATTATCTTTGTGCGTATCGTAACAGATAATCTCAATCAATCATAAACTGACAATGGAAAACAGTATTAAGACAACTTTGCGCGACAGCGCCGCGGCACGCTGGACAGCCCTTGTGCTGCTGGCCTCGGCCATGTTTTTCGGCTACATCTTTATGGATGTGCTATCACCCCTGAAAGACCTTCTACAAGAGCACCACGGCTGGGACTCGGCCGCTTTCGGCCGCTTTGCCGGCTCGGAGACGTTCCTCAACGTGTTTGTGTTCTTCCTGATATTGGCCGGCATCATTCTCGACAAGATGGGCGTGCGCTTCACCGCCGTGCTCTCCGGCTCGGTGATGCTCATAGGCGGCGCCATCAACTACTACGCCGTGACCGATGCCTTCCAGCAGAACGCCGGCCTCGTAGCCTTTATGGACAACTTCTGCAACCTCCCCGATTCGGCCTGGAACATCACCCCGTTCTATAAAGGGATGCCGGCCAGCGCCAAGCTCTCGGCCATAGGCTTTATGCTCTTCGGGTGTGGCGTGGAGATGGCGGGCATCACCGTCAGCCGCGGCATCGCCAAGTGGTTCAAAGGCAAAGAGATGGCCCTGGCTATGGGCATCGAGATGGCAATAGCCCGCGTGGGTGTGGCTGTGGTGATGGTAGGCTCGCCGGCCATCGCCAAGCTCGGCGGCGCCGTCTCGGTATCGCGCCCGGTAGCTTTCTCGGTGCTGCTGATGCTCATAGGCCTCATCTGCTTCATCTGCTACGGCGTGCTCGACTATCGCCTCGAGAAACAAGAAGGCAACACCGAAGAGAAAGACGACCCCTTCAAAGTGTCCGACCTCAAATACATCGTCACCTCCAAGGTGTTCTGGCTCATCGCCCTTCTCTGCGTGCTCTACTACTCGGCCATCTTCCCCTTCCAGAAGTACGCCGTCAATATGCTGCAGTGCAACCTCGGCTTCACCGCTGAGCAGGCCGGCCTGGTATTCTCGGTGTTCCCGCTCGGAGCCGCGGCCATCACCCCCTTCCTCGGCAACTACCTCGACACTAAGGGCAAGGGCGCCACGATGCTCATCTTCGGCGCGCTGCTGATGATAGTGTGCCACCTGTCGTTTGCCTTCCTGGTGCCGATGACTCAAAACACCGTCCTCACCATCGCCAGCATAGTGCTGCTGGGCATCTCCTTCTCGCTCGTGCCCGCCTCGCTCTGGCCCTCGGTTCCCAAAATCGTCGATGAGAAGCTCCTCGGCTCGGCCTACGCCCTCATCTTCTGGATTCAGAACATCGGCCTCTACGCCTTCCCTATGATTATCGGCGGCGTGCTCACGGCTGTCAACCCCGGTGTAGAAGATCCCACGAAGCTCAACTACACCGTGCCGATGTGCATCTTCGCAGCCCTCGGCGTCCTCGCCCTCATCTTCGGCCTGATGCTCAAAGCCGAGGACAAGAAGAAAGGCTACGGCCTCGAGCTCCCCAACAAGAAGAAGTAAGCCACTCTCAGCCTTCCGTGTCAGAGCAAAAACAACCGAAACGATTATAATTATGAGACACCTAAGAATCGTAATGGCAGTGGTGGTGGCGCTGATGGTGCTGACCGTCACGGCGCAGGTGGAGAAATCGCCTTCGCTCCTGGATAAGCAGAGGACCAACAAGATTGTGTGCCCCACGTGCGGACGCACCTTCACCTCGGTGGAGCAGCTCAAGAAGCATCGCCACACCCACGTGGAGAAGCCTTCGGGCAAAGAGCAGCCCAAAGCCGAGAAGCC
>CAMHGU010000077.1 GCA_946184715.1 uncultured bacterium
AACTCCTTGATGTTCACGAATCTGTTCCAGGGATATTGCGCCCGATAAAGTTCGGCCGAGCCTTCGGGCACATATAGAGTGGCATTCTGGTAAACCGTAGACGATGCAAAATCGCTATGCAAAGAGCCATCTGTAGGTGGTTCTGGCCTACGGTAGATAAATTGAGTTAGATATTCGCAATCAAAAGCCCAATTGCCGATTTTCTCCACCGATGAAGCAATATCGACCGATTCGAGAGCGCTCTCTGCAAAAGCCCAAATGTCTATACAAGTGACCGAGGAGGGGATGATAATGGAGATCAATCCTGTACTGCAAAATGCAGCCATGCTGATGTGGGTTACCGACGAAGGAATTTCAATCGCTTTTAGCTTCTCACATCCTTGAAACGCACGCTTACCTATAATCTTTACCACTGAGGAAATCTCACTATTGTAGCAGCCACGTATCAGGGTATTGGTGGCTTTGTCCACGAGTGTATTGCTCCCATTTGGGCAGTAATAATATTCGTTTTCGGGGTCAACGATAATCTCTTCTAATGCGCTACAATCTTTAAAGGCGGCCCCATCCGTTACCTGGTTAATTGCTCCGGGAATCTCTTTAAGCGATTTTCCGATTTTGAGCGACTTGACGCCGGTGCAGTTGTCAAAAGCACTAAGTTCCATATTCTCCACGCCATCGCCTATCGTTATCGACATGGCGGCGGCGCAGTTGCTGAAGGCTTTCTTAGGAATCTCTTTGATGTTGCCGGAGATATTGATTTCACTAAGTCCGGAGGAGGAAAAGCTGGCCTCGGAAATAGCTGTCAGCGATGCGGGCCACGAAATCGAGGATAGGGCTGTGCAGCCGTAGAAAGTCGCCTTGCCTATTATCTCAATAGCTGAGCCCCATTCGATTGATTTAAGGCCGATGCATCCACTGAAAGTATAGTCTCCGGTGGAGGTAAGTCCATCGCCGAGCTTTATCGATTCAAGCCCTGAGCAATAGGCAAAAGCGTGTTCACCCATCTCAGTGACGCTGTTGGGGATTACAAGCGATTTCAGCCCTGTGCAATAGCCAAAAGAGTATTCTCCTATCTCAGTGACCGATGCCGGAAAGTTGATTGATGATATGCATAAGCACCCCATAAAAGCGTAGTCAGATATTTTCTTAACGGTGGGAGGAATATTTAGGACATCAACCTCTTCACCATTAATCAGTAGCGTTGCGCCATAGTAGAGAGGGTTGGCCGAATAGCCTTCAATCGAGGGGATAATATATGGCTGAAGCTCAGGACTATACTCAAAAACTTCATTAAAAGTTATTCCGCACCAAGCTGCGAGGTCGGTGATATTGACTTTGGCGATAAGTTTGCATTTTTCGAATGCTTCCGACTTAATATAATTCACCGATTTTCCTATCGACACTTCGATAAGCCCGGTGCAGTCGGCAAACGCTCTGCGACCGATAAGCTTGACTTCATCGCCTATGGAAGCGGTGACTATATGCTTGTTGCCGATGAAGGCATTTTCCTCAATTTTGGTCACCTTATATTCGCGGCCGTAAGTCACCACGTCGGGGATTGTCAATTTCCCGTTCCGGTAATATTCACCTTGGCTACTGCCGAGCCCGGCCACGCTCAACTCACTATTGTCCATAAGCGTGAAGCGAAGCCCTTCGGTCTCAAAGTCGTAGCCATAGGCTGTGATGACCGCCAACGCCAGCGCCAAAAGCGATAATACTCGTTTCATAGCTGTATATGCTTAATCGTTAATATAATCGTTATCTCGCGCCTCAATGCGCGGATATTTGTACGCGGCAAAGGTAGCGAATAATAATCAAAAGCAAGCAAAACCGGTGCGAAAATTACAGGGACTGCTGACTTAAGCCGGATTATTGGGCGCGGCAGTCGATGAGCTTGCGGAGGTATTGGAGCTGGTCGTGGAGGTAGGGGGAGTGGTGATTGCCACTTTGGCTTAGGCGGAGGAGTATGTCGTAGGCCTTGGCGTATTGATGGTGGCGGATGTAGTCGTTGGCGAGCGATTCGCTGAACGACACGTTCTCGGGCGGCTCCGGCTTGGCGGCAGCTGCTGTCTTGGCGGCTTTTGGAGCCTTGGCTCGGGCGGTATCGCTGTCGGGGTGGCTGTCGATAAATGCGGCGATGAGGGCGTCCTGGTCGCTCTCCGGGGCGGTGGCTACGTCGTCATCGTCGTCGAGGGTGGCGGCGTAGTCGGGGGCTACGGGGTTGAAGATGAGGCGCTCGAGCACGGCGGCCTCGCGGTCGTGGTCGGCAGTGCTGTAGCGGTCGAGGAAACCCTCGATGGTGTTCTCGGTGGAGGGGTCGGGAGCTGCCGGCTCCGGCGGGAATTGTGCGGCCAGGGCCTTGGCCTCTTGGTCGATGCGCACGGCGAGGGCACGGCGGTCGCCGGCGAGCAGGGCGACGCGTGCGGTGAGCTGCCGGCGGTAGTCGGCAGGGAGGTTGGGGTCGCGCTCGAGCAGCAGCGCGGCAGGGGCGATGAAGGCGGGATATTGCAGCAGCATAGCCTCCACCCATCGGCGCTCGGGCACGAGCGTGGGGTCGTCGAGAAGCTGAAATATCGTGGTACTGAGGGCCGTGGTGTTCATAGCGGGATTACCAGTTGCCGATAGTGGCGTTGAAGATAAGGGTGCAAAGCTCTTCGCTAATCTCTTCGCAGAGCTGGTCCTGCACATCGACGAGCAGCTCGGTATTGGGGAAATCGCGGTAGGCCGAGAAAGTCTGGTCCACGTCGTGCCCTTCCTCTTTGTTGTTGATGTACTTGACGTGGACGGTGATGGTGAGGCGGGTGGCCGAGGCATAGGCGTCTTCGGTCACGGCCTGAGGCGTGAGCTGGTAGCCGGTGATTTCGCCTTCGATGCGGAGGTCGCTTGATGGCGAGTCGATGACCTGCAGGCGCGTCTGCCGCTCAATCATATCGAGGAGCTTATTCTCGAAGGTCTGTTGCAGGGGCGGATACACCAGCGCGGCCCTGATGGGGAACTGGCTGATGGAGATGTTGCTGTAGATGGTGTAGTCGATAGCCGAGCCGTTGAGGGTGTACTTGATGCTGCACCCGGCGGCAACCACCATAGCGGCCACTGCAAGGCTCCAGGCGATGACGCGGCGGCGTAGTTTACTGGTCGAGGCCATATTCTTTAATTTTGCGGTAGAGCGTGCGCTCTGAGATTTTGAGTTCTTCGGCGGTGGCTTTGCGGCGGCCGCCGTTGCGGTGTAACGCCTGGCGTATCGACTCGCGCTCGGTGTCCTCGAGCGACTTCGGCTCCTCCTCGGCGTGGTGCTGCTCGAGGTCGATGACGGGCAATGCCGGCTCGGGCCGGTTGTCGTCGAAGACGCGCTGGGAGAACTCCGGGAGCAGATGCCCTCGCGACGAGGCGGCCGGCGCGGCTTGCGGGCCTTGCTCAAGCTGCTCGCGGAGAGTGTCGATTTCGGATTGCAGATGAGTGAGCAGCCGGAATATCAGCTCGCGCTCGCGGTCGTAGCTGAACTGGGCGGCTCCGCCGGCCACGGCGGCGGGTTTCATCGAGGCTTCGTCGTAGTGGGGCAGGTGCTCGGCAATCTGCTGAGCGCTCACCTTCTCGCCGGCGTGGAAAAGCGCCACCTGCTCGATGACGTTCTTGAGCTGGCGCACATTGCCTGGCCAGCGATAGGCTCGCAGGGCATCCTTGGCTTGCTCCTCGAGCGAAATCTCGGGGGTGCGATAGCGCTGGGCGAAGTCGCGGGCAAACTTGCGGGCGAGGAGCAGCACGTCGGCGCCGCGCTCGCGCAGCGGCGGAATGTGGATGATGACCGTGGAGAGGCGATAGTAGAGATCCTCGCGGAATTTACGCTCCTGGATAGCTTGCAGCATATCCACATTGGTAGCCGCGACGACACGCACGTTGGTGCGCTGCACCGTGGAGGAGCCCACTTTGATAAACTCGCCGTTCTCGAGCACGCGCAGCAGGCGGGCTTGTGTTGTCATAGGCAGCTCAGCCACCTCGTCGAGGAAGATGGTGCCGCCGTCGGCCTCCTCGAAGTAGCCTTTGCGGTCGCCGATGGCTCCGGTGAAGGAGCCTTTCTCGTGGCCGAACAGCTCGCTGTCGATGGTGCCCTCGGGGATAGCGCCGCAGTTCACGGCGATATATTTCTTGTGCTTGCGCGGCCCGTTGTCGTGGATGATGCGCGGGAACACCTCTTTACCCACGCCGCTCTCGCCGAGGATGAGCACCGACTGGTCGTAGGGCGCCACGGTGAGCGCGCGGTCGATGGCGTAGTTGAGCGCCTCGGCCGAGCCTACCACTGAGTAGCGTAGCTTAATGTCTTGTACGTTGTGGTTCATTTTCCTGATTTTCGGAGGTCGTAGGTGCGGTCGTAGAGGAATTGACCGAGTTGAGCGATGTCGGGGTGGGCGGCAATCTCATCGGGCATAATGGGCTGCCCTACGGTGGCATGGTAATGGCGGCCGCGGGCGCGCGCCACTTCGGCGGGCAGGCGCAGGGTGCGCAGCTGCCAGCTCACCACGCCGAGGAAGTTGAACCAGGCGCTGTTGCTGCCGTGGAAGAAGATAGGCACCACGGGCACCTTGAATTGCTGTATCAGGCGAATGATTGAGGGCTGCCACGGGCGGTCGCGCAGCTCAAAGTGGTTGTTGAGCTTCGACACGGCGCCGGCCGGGAAGAAGCCCAGGGGCTTGCCTTCGCGTATCTGCATCATCGCCTGGCGTATGCCTTTGACCGATACGGCCTTCTTGGCCGGGTCGTCGCTGGCAAGGGCATCGACGGCGATGAAGTTGGGTCTCATAGCGGTGATGTGGTTCAGTATCATATTGACCATCACCTTATAATCGGGATAGCGCGAGCCGAGCAGGTGGATGAGAATGATGCCGTCGAGGGCCCCCATCACGTGGTTGGACACGGTGACGAAAGGCCGGTCGCCCATTTGGTCGAGTATCTCCTCGTTGTCGACGGTAAGCGTCACTTTGAGGTCCTCAAAGAGCAGGCGGCGGCAGAATTCCGGCCCGGGGGTGTCGCAGCTGTGGCTATGCAGCTCGTTGATTTTGTCGAGGCTGAGGAATTTCATAGCCCACTTCACGAAGCGTTCTTTACCGGCAAGCTGCGGGGCGAGGCGGCATATATCGTCGTAGTTGAGCACATCGGGGTGCACTTCGTAGTCGGTTCCGCGATAGTTTATTATGGCCATAGCAGTGATTATTTTTTAGCGGTGGCGGCGCGGCGGCCACGGCGCGTGGTGGTCTTAGCCGGCGCGGCGTCTTGACGGGCAATGATGTCGCGACACTCCTCGAGGGTGAGGCTTGCGGCATCGGTACCCTTAGGAATGCGGTAGTTCTTCTTGTTGAAAGTGATGTAGGGGCCGAAGCGTCCGTTGAGCACTTGCAGGGTAGGCTCTTCGGCAAAGGTGGCGATAATCTTGTTGCGGTCGGCCTCCTCTTTGGCTTTGATGAGGGCGGTAGCCTCGTCGAGGGTGATGGTGAGGGGGTCGTACTCCTTGGGAATGGAGACATAGCCGCCGGGGTGCTTCACGTAAGGCCCGAAGCGACCCACGGCCACGGTGATGTCGTCGGTGAGGTGACGCGGCAGCTTGAAGAGCTCGAGGGCCTCGTCGAGGGTGATGTCGAATATCGACTGCGAGGGTTTGAGCGAGGCGAATTGCGGCTTCTGCTCATCGGTGCTGGCACCGAGCTGTGCCACGGCGCCGAAGCGGCCTATCTTGACCGAGACGGGCTTGCCGGTGGCCGGGTCGGTGCCGAGCACCCGCTCGCCCACCTTGTTGTCGAGGTGCATCGACGAGGTGTTCTCCACCGAGGGGTGGAATTTCTTGTAGAATTCGGCTATCTCTTCGTTCCACTGCTCCTTGCCGTCGGCGATGTCGTCGAATTTCTGCTCCACGCGGGCGGTGAAGTTGTAGTCGATGATGTCGGGGAAGTAGTCCACGAGGAATTCGTTGACCACTCGGCCGGTGTCGGTGGGAATGAGCTTGCCTTTCTCGGCGCCTACGGTTTCGGAGAGTTTCTTCGCGGTAATTTTGCCGTTGGCGAGGGTGAGCTGGTCGTAGCTGCGCTTGGAGCCTTTGCTCTCGCCTTTCTCCACGTATTGGCGTGCGATGATGGTGGAGATGGTGGGGGCGTAGGTCGAGGGGCGGCCTATGCCGAGCTCCTCCATCTTTCGCACGAGGCTTGCTTCGCTGTAGCGCGGCGGCTGCTGGGTGAAGCGCAGGGTGGCCTGGATATTCTCGGTGGTGAGCTGCTGGCCGGCGGTGAGGGCGGGCAGCAGGTGGATATCGTCGGCGGGAGCGTCGTCGCTCGACTCCACGTAGAGGTGGAGGAAGCCGTCGAATTTCACCATCTCGCCCGCAGCGGTGAAGTGCTCCGCGCGGCTGCTGATGTCGATGGTGGCGGTGGTGCGCTCGAGGATGGCGTCGCTCATCTGCGATGCCACGGTGCGCTTCCATATCAGGTCGTAGAGGCGTCGCTCCTGGGCGGTGGCGCCGGCTTCGCGGCGGCTGATGTAGGTGGGGCGAATGGCCTCGTGGGCCTCTTGCGCGCCTTTCGACTTGGTGTGGTAACGGCGGGTGCGCACGTAGCTCTTGCCCATCTCGGCCTCGATCTGCTTGCTGATGTCGGCAATGGCGAGGGTGGAGAGGTTGAGCGAGTCGGTACGCATATAGGTGATGTGGCCGGCTTCGTAGAGTCGCTGGGCCACCTGCATCGTCTGCGCTACGCTCATTCCGAGCTTGCGGTTGGCCTCCTGCTGGAGGGTGGAGGTGGTGAAGGGAGGCGCGGGCGAGCGCTTCACCTCTTTCACAGTGATGTCACTGATGGCAAAGGAAGCGCCGATGCAGTCGTTGAGCAGCTGCCGAGCCTCATCGGCTGTGTGCAGGCGTCGCGACAGCTCGGCGTTGATTTGCTCGCCGTCGGCCGTGAGCAGCACGGCGGTGACGCGGTAGTAGGCCTCGCTCTTGAACTCCTCAATCTCCTTCTCGCGGTCCACGATGAGGCGCACGGCCACGCTCTGCACGCGACCGGCCGAGAGCCCGGGCTTAATCTTGCGCCACAGCACCGGCGAAAGCTCGAAGCCCACGATGCGGTCGAGCACACGGCGCGCCTGCTGAGCATCGACAAGGTTGATGTCGATTTCGCGAGGATTCTCGATGGCGCGCAGGATAGCCGGCTTGGTGATTTCGTGGAATACGATGCGGCGGGTGCGAGCCGGCTCGAGGTTGAGCACCTTGCTCAGATGCCACGAGATGGCTTCTCCCTCGCGGTCCTCATCCGATGCGAGCCACACGGTATCGGCCGTCTTGGCGCTCTTGCGCAAGCTCTCCACTATGTGGCGCTTATCGTCGGGAATCTCATAGATAGGCTCGAAGCCGTGCTCTATGTCGATGCTGAAACGCTTGGTGTTGAGGTCGCGCACGTGTCCCTGGCTCGACATCACCTTGTAGTCATCGCCCAGAAATTTCTCTATTGTCTTGGCCTTGGCAGGGCTCTCTACTATTACTAAGTTCTTTTGCATTTGCGTCACTCCTTATTAATAAGGTTATGTAAATCGAGCGCAAAATTAGTAAATATTCACTGATGCGGCACGCTTTTCAGTAAAATTTCTGCCTAAAACGCCCTGTGAAGCCCGTAGGCGGCCTGCCGCGCCGAAATTTTGCAAAAAGCGCCCGAAAAGTTGGAAAGCGGGCGAAATTGCGCTATCTTCGTGGCTGAAATGCTATGCTATCTCAACATAGGGAGCAACCTGGGCGACCGCCGCGCCAACCTCGAGGCGGCGATAGCGGCCATAGAGCGCGACTTCGGCACCACGGCGCGCCGTAGCGATGTGGTGGAGAGCGCGCCGTGGGGCTACGCCTCGGCCCATCGCTTTCTCAACATCGGCATTGCCATCGAGGTTGATGCCGAGCCGCTGGAGCTTCTGTCGCGGCTTCAGGCCATAGAGAAGCGCCTCGGCAGCGGCGCGCATCGCAACGCCGACGGCTCCTATGCCGACCGCCTTGTGGATATCGACATTATGGACATCGACGGCTACAGCTGCGACACCGAGCGGCTTACCGTGCCGCACCGGCATCTTTACGACCGCGAATTTTTCCTACAACCATATAATCAACTCAAATCTTCACAATCAAACCATTGACCTAATTATGAAACGACTGAATCTTATTGCGATCGTAGCAGTGGCAGTGCTCGCACTTGCCGCTTGCAAGAGTAAAGAGAAGACGGATGAATACATCCCTGGCATAGGCCCCGGCGACACCGCCAGCGTGCTCGGCTCGGAGCGCGCCGCCAATAGCGGCACCATCGTGGGCTCCTGGGAAGGCTCCGAAGAGATCGACCTGGCCGACGTGTCGGGCAAGACCCGCATCCTCTATGTGTTCAACGACGACGGTACTATGACCTTCGAGCGCAACGCCACCGGCAAAGCTCCCGTCGAAACCGATGAATTGGGCACGATGCTCATCGGCACGAAGTTCCGCTATGAAGTGCCCGGCACTTGGAATGTGGACGGCGACGCTGTAGTAATCAAATACGACACTTCTAAGATGAAAGTGGAGCTTAAAGAGGTTACTGTACTCGAAAGCACTCTCTCGAAGGGGATGAAAGCGATGGTGGAAGAGGAGCTCCAGAAACCGGAGAACCTCGCGCCTATGGAGGCCGACCTTACCAAGGAGCTCAAGAGCGACCACGACGAGGACGAGCGCCTCATTAACATCGAGCTTAACGGCAACGAGCTCTCGTGCTCGCGCGAAGGCAATCCGTTGCAGCTCTCCCTTTCGCGCGTACAATAACAAAGTAAGACAAACTAATGAAGCAGACAATTCTACTCCTCGGGGCAATGATGGCACTCCTGTTTGCCGCCTGCGGCGACAAGCAGCCGGCCACCTCGGCCTCGCTCGAAGCGCAAGCGCTCGACAAAAAAGTGTACGATGCCCTCGTGGCGGGGCAGTGGGCCACCACCACGCCCGATAAGGCAAGCAAAGTGTACCGATTCCGCAAGGGCGATAAAGTTGAGACCACGCTCATCTCCTCAGGCATCGTGCCCGCGCCTATCGACGAGACCACCACGCTCAATATAAGAGTAGAATTTAAAGCCACGGTGAAGGGTAGCTGGGAATACGCCAATCGTATGGCCACAATCACCTACGACCGTCATTCGCTACAGCTTGAGGTGCTTAATGTGGCAATTGCCGATCAAGGCATCGACCGCGCCACCCTCGCGCTGCTCAATGCTATGCTCGACGACGATGCCGTCAAAGCCACCTTGCAGCGTGAGATGGCCGGCTCAATGTTCAGCCGTATCCCCGATGGGGAGGTGCTGAGCAATATCGACGTCACCGTAGGAATAATGACTGCGCGCAACCTCGCCGACAGCATCATCACCTTCCAGCGCCGCTGA
>CAMHGU010000078.1 GCA_946184715.1 uncultured bacterium
ATGGCCACAGCCGCCGAGCAGGCCGGCATCAAGGTGGTCATCGCCACGCTGCTGCCCTGCAACGGCTTCAAATGGCGGCCCGAGATAGCGCCTCGCGAGCGCATACGCCGCGTCAACGGCCTCATAAAGCAGCTCGCCGCCTCGCACGGCTATACGGTAGCCGACTACTACACGCCCCTCTCCACCGCCGAGGGCGGCCTCCCCGCCGCTATGACCTACGACGGCTGCCACCCCACCCCGGCAGCCTACCGCATTATGCAACAAGTGATAGAGCCGCTCATCGCCCGCTGAATATCAAGTCCCACGGTCAAGCGGGATAACACATTATCAATCAACCGATTAACCCGCGCGACCCTGAAACTCAGAACTGCCGCTGTCTTTGCCGATTTCACGATTTCACATTTCAGGGCCGGCTTCCTCATAACCGGCGATGGCCCCGCCGCCATGCCTTAGTGGTTGCGCTGCGAGGGAGAAATACCTCGCAGAGGTATAAGCTTGTTAGCCCCACATTGACGCGCAGCGGCTATGTGGGGGAAGCCGTGAACACCCACATAGGCAACCTTGGAGAGGTTGCAGCACATTCTCATTACCATCAGTGCCTGGCGATTGGTGTGTAACCTCTTCGAGGTAACGCCGCGATTGGGGCGCTGTGTACCCCACATAGCCGCTGACGCGTCAATGTGGGGCTAACAAGTTGCGACCTTTTCAAGGTCGTACCCCCGCCAATCGCCCCGATGAAAGATGAAATCTGATATTTCACGATTTCACATTTCAGGGCCGGCAACCACGCAACTTGCAATTGCGCAATTGCAAGTTGCTGCGGGTAGTAAGGCTGAAACCGGGGCGGTCGTTCCGAGTTTCATGGTCAATCGGCCTAATTTGCTGTAGTATAGGCGTTTATCGCTCTGAACGATGGAACTTGACACTCCGACCCATACCACAAAAAGGCCGGTACCCTTGCGAGTACCGGCCCCCAAACATAGGTTACTAATAGCGTTTATGAGAGGGTGTTATCAGTAGCTGCCACCAGCCCACCACACATTCTCGGTGAAGAGGTAAGTACCTGCTTCGTTGCCTGTGCCGAAGATGTTGCGGATGTTGGGGTTGGAGCGAACGTCGCTTTCGCCATAGGGCAGACGGAGAGGCCAAGCGTTACCGGCCGACGAATTGTTCTTGGGGTTGGTGAGCTTGATGAACTCTTCGCCATTGGCCTTGCAGCGGCGGATGTCGTTGTAGGCTTCAATCTGCTCATCGCGAATCTGCGAGAGATACTTCTGGACCATAATCTCCTTAAGGTCGGGGGTGCCGAGACCGGCGATGTAGTCGGCTGCAGCGGCAGCGAGCTCGCCACCGAAGTCGCAGCAGAGGTCGAGGTCCTCAAAAGCGGCCTCAACGGCAGTGCCGAAGTCGGCGGTAGCGTCCTGACCCAAGCGAGCCTTAGCCTCGGCAAGGATGAAGTAGAGCTCGGCCTTGCTGAAGAAGTTGATGGGCGAGGCGCCGTTTTCGAGCCAGAGGGGATAAGCGAGGACTTTGGTGTACTCAGCCTGACGCTTGTTGCCGGGTTCGCCCAGTTCACCTTCGCCAAGGCCCTGCTTGCCATTGCCGTCGAATTGGTAAGCCAAGAGGCGCATGTCGCCACGCTCACTGAGGAGGTCGGCCACGGTCTTGCTGGCGCCAATGTAGTAGCGGCTCCAGTGGTAGGCCGACCACGGGTTGTCGGCGGTGACGCCGTTGAAGACGCTGAGCTGAGCGCCGTCGAAGCCGGCTTCGATAGCTGCGTTGGCCTCAGCGATAGCGGAGGTGAGGGCAGCGTTGCCGTTGCGGTGCTGGAGGTGCAGATAGTAGCGAGCCTTGAGGGCGTGGGCAAGGCCGGCCCACTTGGCGGGGTCACCGTTGCCGAAGAGGATGTCCTGGTCGCCTACGTTACCGCTTTCGCCGGTAGCGAAGCATTCGAGAGCCTCGTCGAGGAGCTTGAACAGATTGTTGTAGATCTCTTCCTGCTTGTCAACCTTCGGGGTAAGATTGGTGTTACCGTTGAGGGCCTCGGTCATAGGCACATCACCGTGGAGGTCGGTGAGGATACCGAAGTTGAGAGCCTTGAGCACGAGGGCCACGCCGCGGAGGTCGCTTTGCCCGGCATTGAGGCCACCTTCCTTGGTCTTGTCGAGGATGTCCTCGATGCAGCGCAGGTTGGTGTAGGTGGCGTTCCACTCGTTGTTGAAGGTGGAGCTTGCGGCGGTTTCGTTCTTGCTACGGATTTCGACGTTCTTGAGCTGGTTGTTGCCCGTGCCGAACTCTTGCTCGGTGTAGGACGATATGTACCAGGCGTAGTTGCCGGAGATGGTGCTGAAACCGGTGTTGAGGATAGCGCCCGAGACGATGTAACGAGCATCGACCACTGCGGCCGGCGGATTGCTCTTATCCTCATTGATTCGGTCCATCAGGTCCTCGCTGCAGGAGGTGAGGGTGATGGCAAGGAGTGCTATTGCGAATAATTTACGTATCATAGTTAGAATCTCCTATTGGTTAAATGGTTAGAACTGAACTTTGAAACCGGCGCCGAAGCTTGAAGTGTTGGGCACGGAGAAGCGCTCGAAGTAACCGCTCATATTGCCCACGCCCTGCGAAGATTCGGGGTCGAAGTTAGGCATCTTGGCCCAGAGGAGCACGTTGCGTGCGAAGCCGTACACGGAGATGTCGAAGTTGCCGAGGCGCGGCAGCTGATAAGTGAGTGTAAGGTCGCGGAGCTTGAAGTAGGAGGTGCTGTAGATACCTGCTTCGGTCACGTCGTTGTAGGCCTGCCAGTAGTCCTGAGCCGGCACTTCGATGGTGTTGCGCAGTCCGGTAGCCTCGTCGATACCATCCGCTACAATAGTGCCTTCGTGGTAAGGAATCGATTCCTTAGTGGCACCGAAGTAGTTGAGGGTGAGGAGAGTGCCGTGGTACATACGACCACCCTTCTGCCAGTCCCAAGTGGTGCTGAGCGACACTCGCTTGTAGCGACCGCTGAGGTTGAAGCCCATATTGAAGTCGGGCGAGCAGTTGCCGAGGTTCTCGCTGCCTGCGGTACCCTGGGGAAGACCGTCGAGGAGGAGGAGGTTGCCATCGGCGTCGCGCTTGAAGGCGGTACCGTAGATGTTGGGATAGGTGCAACCGGCCTGAGCGCGTACCTGAGGCTCAACGAAGCCACCGAGCATAATCGATTCAACACCGGGGGCGAGCTCGTTGACGTAGTTCCACACGCGGGTGAAGTTGACGCCGAGGTCGAGTTGGTAGTCCTTATTCTGAAGGATAGCGCCATTGAGCGAGAGCTCGTGCGACCAGGTGGTCATCTTACCGCCGTTGGTGCGCAGATACTGGTAACCTACGGAGCCTGCGGTGGGGATGTCGAAGATTTGGTCAACAATGCGCTGGTAGCTCATAGTGTAGTTAACGGTGAGTCGGTTGTTGAAGAAGCCGAGGTCAACACCGGTCTCGAAGTTGTTGGTGTTCTGCGGCTTGAGGTTGGGGTCGTACTGTATATAGTAGGGAGTGAACGACGACACACCGGCTACGGGGAACGAAATCGGGGTGTAGAGGTACATACCGCCACCGTAGGAGGGAGTGTAGTAGAAGGGGTTGCGATAAGTGCCGGCCTGGCCCACCTGGGCAAACGAGGCGCGCACCTTACCGAACGACAATGCCCAGTTGTTCTTCAAGCCGGCGAGCTCGGTGAAGATCCAGCTTGCGCTCACCGAAGGATAGAAGAAGGAGCGGTGACCGCGAGGCATCGACGATACGACATCTTCACGACCGGTAACCGAGAGATATACCTGGTTGGCCCACGAGATGGTGGCCTGACCGAAGAAGCCCACGGTGCGCTCCTTGTACTTGTATTCGGTACCAATCTGAGTAAGAGCGTTGGAGAAGGTGGGGAACCCGTAGAAGTTGAAGCTGCTGCCGGAGTTGTCCCACACGCGACCGTTCTCGTGGTTGATTTCGTTACCGAGGAGCACGGTGAGGTCCCACTCGCGCTCGGCACCGAATTTAGCGTCGAAGTTGATGGTAAAGAGGTTGTTGAATACGTTCTTGCTTACACCATAGTTCTCGATTTCGCCGCTGAAGCTGTAGCCGGTGTAGGCATCGGTGTACATCTCGGAGCGGTCACTGTTGTCGTTGGTGTAGAAGTCGATACCGGCCTGCTCGCGGAAGTAGAGGTCGAAACGGTCGCCCCAGTTGATTTTGGGGTGGTACTCTACGTAAGCGTTACCGAAGGCGCGGTTGGTGTGGCGCATGAACTCGTTGTTCTTAGCCCACCAGTAGGGGTTGTTGAACGAAGCGGTGCGGAAGAGGATTTGCTTCGAGGGGTCGGAGGGCAGGCTCGAGGGGATACCCTTGAGGTTGTATTCCGACGGAGCGGAGTACACCACGTTCATAATACCGGAGTTGGCACCCGGAGCGGCGGTAATCTTCGTGCTCGAGTAGTTGAACGAGAAACCGGTCTTCCACTCCTTATTAATATTAAGGTCGACGAGGCCGCGGGCGCCCCAGCGGGTCATGCCGGTGCTCGGGATAAGACCTTTCTGATAAGAGTTGCTGATACCGAAGGAGTATTTGACATTCTCGCGCTTCTGAGCGATGTTGAGGTTGGCGTTCTCGGTGAAAGCGCCCTGGAAGAACTGACCTACGTTGTCATAGACATTGGGGGTCTGCCAGCCGTCGAGGCCGCCGAGCTCGTACTTGGGATTGTAGTACTTGCCGGGCGCGGTGCCGGTGGCAGTGCCGCCGTACTTAGTGTCGTTGGGAAGGTCGTTGATCTTCGGGCCCCAGGTCATCGACGATGTGGGGTTGTAGCCGGTCACTGTGCCGTCGCCGTTGTCAACGAAGTAGTTACCCTGAGCGTACACATTCTGGCGCTTGAACTTGCGCGATACGCGCTCGGCCGAGATGTTGGTCGAAAGGGTAATCACGGGCTTCTCGCTATTGAGCTTGCCGCGCTTGGTGGTGATGACAATCACACCATTGGAAGCGCGGATACCGTAAAGCGCCGAAGCGGCCTGGCCCTTGAGCACGTCGATCGACTCGATATCCTCGGGGTTAATGTCGATAGAGCGGCTGGAGATATCGGCACCGGTCACACCGTCGGGATTGACGTTGATGTCGATCTCGGCCGAGATAGGCATACCATCGACTACGTAGAGAGGCGAGTTGTTGCCATCGAAGGAGCGGGCACCACGTATCACAATCTGCGATGAGGCACCGGGCGCACCCGACGATTGACGGATATCCACACCGGTGAGCTTACCTTGGATAGCGCTCGCCAGGGAGTTGCTACCGGCGGTGTTGAGCTCATCAGCGTTAAGAGCCTGGGCATCGTAGCCGAGGGCTTTCTTTTCGCGCTTGATACCCATAGCCGTCACCACAACCTCGTCGAGGTTGACGCCACCGGCATCGTTGAGCTTAATCACTACGCCATCTTCAGCGGCCACCTGCGCTGGCTGGAGGCCTACATAAGATACCGTAAGGAGCTTCACGTTGTCGCCAACGCTAAGGGTGAAATCGCCGTTGAGATCGGTGGCAGTACCATTGCCAGCGCCCACAGGCTGCACTGTCGCCCCGATGAGGGGCTCACCGTCGGCTGCATACACCACTTTTCCTTTTACTGTACGATTGGCCAAAGCCGAAAAGCTGATAAGGCCAACTGCAAGCATGAGAGTAAAAAGTTTCTTCATACAGTTAAACATTTAAGATAAAACAATGCAGGATTTTTGCGATATGCCGATTCATCTTCACAGGTGAACTGTCGATCCGGTAATGCCTGCGCTTATTTAGTGTAAAAATGTAATTGCTAAAAACGACAACAACATAAGCGAACCACAGGTCATCCCTAAAAGATTATAGATTATCACAAAATCCACTGCAAAGATAAGTATTCTTAATCAAACTACACAATTTTTCACTAATTTATTTTTTATTTAACATTACCCGCTCCGAATTTTATGTTATATAGCATATTTTTATCTCCAAACTGTTAATTTTTCGCCCAAAATTTAACAGTTGAAAGTGAGGCGGCCCGAAAAATTTTGCAACGTCGGAAGTTTATTTCGCAAAAAGGACTGCCCGCGAGCCGGCGCTCCGAGCCGCGCCATCACAAAGTCGCGTCAAAGTTGCGCCCCGTCCCGATGCGAAATCGAAGCCAAAATTTCGGCTTGCCGCCGTAATTCAGTAATTTTGCAGCCGCTAATCATAATCCGCTATACATTTATGAACTCCATCCTTATTGTAATCCCGATACTGACGCTGCTGATGTTTGACCTGGGCCTTACGCTCACGGGCAGCGACTTCAAGATGATTGCCAAGCGCCCCAAGCCCGTGCTGATAGGCCTCACGGGCCAGCTGCTGGCGCTGCCGCTGATAGCCGCGGCGCTCTGCGTGGCACTGCGCCTGCCCGCCCCCATCGCCATCGGCGTGATGCTCATAGCGTGCTCGCCCGGCGGCAGCTCGTCCAATGTCTTCTCGATGCTTGCCGGAGGCGACGTGGCCCTCTCGGTATCGCTCACAGCCTGCAGCTCCCTGCTCACTATGATTACCATCCCCATCATTATGGGCCTCACCACCGGCATCGCCGGCGGCTACGAGAGCGGCATCTCGCTACCCGTGGGCAACCTCATAGGCCAGAACGTGGTGCTTATGCTCGTGCCTATATTAATAGGTATGGCAGTGAAGCGATGGGCGCCGGGCGCCGCCACCAAGATTCACAACGTGCTGCGCCGCGCCGCCTTCCCGTTGTTGATACTGCTGGCCGCCATCTACTTCATTCAGCAGAAGGAGGTGATAATGGCGCAGTTTACCACGGTGGGGCTCTGCGTCACCCTGCTGCTCCTGCTCGCCATGGGCTGCGGCGCCCTGCTGTGCCTCGCCGCAAGGCTGACAGCGCGCGAGCGGCGCACCCTCGTCATCGAAATCGGAATGCAGAATGCCGCCCAAGCCATCGCGCTCGCCGCAAGCCCCTTCGTGTTCAACGACGCCTCGCTTGCCGCCCCCGCCATCATCTACGCCCTGATGATGAACGTGGTGCTCCTAAGCTACGTAGCACTCTGCAAGCGCAAAAACGCGCTGCATTAAAAGCTTGCATAACTCAGCTATTATGTCTAAATTTGCTGCGCAGGAATATCATCGTGCTGAATTAAATCCGAATCCGAAGAATTACAATAAACGCCCATGAAACGAATCTATACTCTTCTCGCAATAGCAGCAGCGGCAACAGCTTCAGCACTCGAGGTAACGCTGCCGGCGGCGGGCACGCTCAAGGAGTATATCAGCCCTGAGCAGCAGGAGACGGTGACGGAGCTGAAGATTTCAGGCGACATCAACGGCGACGATCTCCGCATCATCCGCCATATGATTGGAGCACAGGTGTCATCACCCGACGGCTCCTACACCGAGGTGGACAGCGGGGCTTGCCGTGTGCTCGACCTCGCCGATGCCCGAATAGTAAGCGGTGGATGCTACGCCTTTCGTACGATTAAAAACTCAAACGGCTCGCTGCGATATTTGCATTATCTTCAACCGCGAGCCGATGCTATCGGCTATGCGATGTTCATCGGTTCAAAGATTGAAGAACTGACATTACCACGCTCGGTAAAATATATCGGCTCGGAAACAGAGACTGACTTCTCCAGAAACCCTGATTTCTATCTAAAACAATTCGGCGATGGTTCTACAATAAAATGCAGCTGCATCGATGGCTCAAATTTGCGTCACTTGACTTTACCTGACAATCTTGAGCACTTTAAGCTCTTTGGAAGCATACCAGTGAAGAAGCAAGAGATAATTGATGGTATCGCATACGACTACTACACAAATATCTACCAAAGCAACCTACTAAACAGCCCTAAACTCGCTGAGATAAAGCTGGCTGAAAGCAACAACTGCTATAAAGTAGTTGAAGGAGTGCTCTATTCGGGCGATCTTTCGGTGCTGATGTTTTGCCCTCCTGCTATAGTGAACAGTATAGTGGCCAGTGACGCATATCAAGAAGTAGGATCATTCGCCTGCCGCGGCGCTAAAGTGTGTGGTGACATAAATATAGAACAAAGAGTAGGCACTCGCGCCTTTCAGCGTGCAGAAATTGACGGCAACGTAAGCGTGAGAAGTCGTAGAGTAGCCGATTACGCATTCAGTAACTCAAGAATCAATGGCATTGTTTCACTTCTGGAGCAGTGCGACACTGTGGGCGAACACGCTTTTGATGGTGCAACCGCAGCAGGTCTCGCCTCACTACCCACCTCGATGAGAGCTATAACCGACTATGCATTTGCCCATACTACGATAGGAGGAGGAATTGACATCCACGAAGGCATTGACTCTTTGGGTCAGGGATGCTTTAATTTTAATATGTTTGAGACGATACGTCTCGCGAAACTGAAAAAGTTTCATACTGAAGTCACCGATGCGATTGACGATTATGAAGGAGATCAATTTTTCGGACAAGATTTGATTTATGGCTCCAGAATGTTTTTGGCGTCACAAGGTCTGAGAGAACTTACTATTGGGAAGGATGTTGAAATAATTCCTCAATATTTGTTCCAAGCGTGCGATAACCTGAGGAAAATAAACTTTGACCTCGACGGGGAGCTGCGAGTCATCGGCAAAGGCGCTTTCACCGCAAATTTAATTGACACTTTGATTCTTCCTAAAAAAATACTTTATGTGGAAAACAACAGCTTTTTGCCAGGAGAGGAGGCATCTCCGATGACGCTTTTTATACCTGCTTACCCTCTTGGTCTGCCATCGCAATTAAGTTATATCGGTAATTATTACTCTGCCCCTTATATTGATTACGAATTAAAAAAGCAGTGTAAAGAGATTTACTTGTGGGGCAGCGATGATATAAAGGAAGATGTAAAAAGAGGCGCATCATCTAATCCCGAATGTCGGATATACGTAAACGACGGGAGCAAGCATAAGATACTCGATTACATTGCAACATTACCTGACACCTACTGGATAACGAGTGTCCCGGAAGAAAATTGGATTGAGCGAAAATTGCTCGATTATCCAAACTACGAGCCAGCGGGTAATTCAGTTGAGACCATATCATTAGATAAGAGCCCTGCAATTGAAGTGGCTCGCTACGATATTATGGGCAGAGCTATCCAAGAACCACAACCAGGACTAAATATAGTGGTTTATAGCGATGGACAATCGAAGAAACAATTCGTCAAATAATTCCGTCATCGCCCCATTATTTCCCAAGATAGCATCGCGGTATAAGACTACAATGCCTCTAACGCTTAGTTCAATATGGATTCTATAGAACAATTAACCGATTTCTT
>CAMHGU010000079.1 GCA_946184715.1 uncultured bacterium
GTCGCGCTTTCGCTCGCTGTTTTGAGTTGGCTGAGGTAACCCTGCCGCGCCGGCTCACCACTATGGACGAGCTCGCATTTGAATACACCAAGCTGACTTCGCTTGATATCCCCGATTCGTGTGCCACAATCGGAAGGGAGGCGTTTTCGCTGTCCGACTTAGAGGCGATCACTCTGCCCGGCGAGCTCTCTTCTATAGGCAATAGCTGCTTCTGGTGCTGCGTCAGCTCACGGAATAGCCCTGCCGGCTCCGAATCGAAGATTGTCAACCTGCAGCCACGGCCGCTTGATGTTGACAGCGATGCGTTCGACTATCAGCGGCAATATCCCGATCTTACCAATCTGTACGTGCCGCGCACCTCGGTCGAGGCGTACCGCAATTCGGCGGGCTGGGGCTTCTTCACCCACATTATCCCCTGCGACAGCATCTACCTTTCGGGCTGCCGCTACCGAATGGACGTGGACGGTTGTCGCTTGGCGCTCTACAAGCATAACCTCGACAGGAATATGACCGAGCTGACGATTCCGGCCTCTGAGATGGTGCCGTATTCCGATGGCTCTTACGTCCCGTATGCCGTGACCGCCCTGTGTGGCGAGACATTCAGTGACTTGGCCAACCTCAAGAGCGTGACGCTCAACGAGGTGGACTCGTTAGGCTACGGGGTGTTCAGCGGCTGCTCGGCCTTGACCACGATTAAGACCGACCGGCTTCGCTATATAGGGCAGCGCGCCTTCGAGTACTGCTCCAATATTAAGGCTCTCGACCTGCCGGCCACGCTCGAGAAGATGGAAAGCTCGGCCTTCGTGGGCAACAATGGCATCGAGCGCATTACGGTGCGCGCCGCAGCGCCGCCGGTGACCTATTACGGCGCGTTCAGCATTCCCGTCTATGAGAACGCCACGCTCTATGTGCCCGCCGAGTCGATTGAGCAGTACCGCGCCGCCAATGGTTGGAAGGAGTTTGTCCATATCGAGGCTATCGTGGATGCCATCAAGGGCGATATCAACGGCGATGAGTCGATTGACGGCAATGATGTGTCGGCCCTGCTCGAGATGGTGCTTGCCGGAGGCGTGACCGTCGCGCAGAAGTCCGTGGCCGACGTCAGCGGCGACGGCTCGGTCGATGGCAACGACGTCTCTGCCCTCCTCGAGATGGTCCTCGCCGGCGAATAATTTGTTAATTGCTCGCATCGGTTTAACTAAAATGGACGCCGCCATTTAACAGTGGTCGGCGTCCGTTATATTTTTTTAAGAATCTTTATAATTTGATAATTTTGGCGCGTGAGAGCGGCGTGTGGCCTATTTTGCGGTGATTATTAATCAGATAGAATCGCCGCAGGGCAATAATCGGGCATAAGCGTGCGTTAGGAATAGTGCAGATTAATTTGTAAATTTGCATTGTCAGAGTGCGGAGTATGTGTTATGACGCTATTTCTTCCCTGTATCTCTCATGCTCCACTTTCTGGCAGAGTTTATTAATCAAAAGACCTGACAGATGACATTTAAGAAACTTACGACATCCTTAGCGCTTGCACTCGGTGCTGTGGCAATCGTCACGGCGCAGAATCTGCAATCGGTGTCGCGCAGCCGAAATGTGCATGCCGATCTGCTTGCCTCGCAAGCCAACGTACAAAAGCAAATCAAAGTTGACGCCACCAAGAAGTATATCGACCACCTCTATGGCCTTGAGGAGGAACCCGAGCTCGACATCTATGAAGAGGGCTGGGAAAGCCAGTATGTGAACTGCTACCGCGACGCCAACGTGCCGGAGTCGGCCGTCATCGACGTGCGCAAATATCACATGCCGGTGCCCGGCCGCGTCAATTCGCCCTACGGCTACCGCCCGCGGTTCGGGCGCGTGCATAAGGGTATGGACCTCCACCTGCGGGTGGGCGATACCGTGCGCGCCGCCTTCGACGGCAAGGTGCGCCTGACGCGATTCGAGCGCGGCGGCTACGGCTACTACGTCGTGCTCCGCCACCCCAACGGCCTCGAAACCGTCTATGGCCACCTCTCCCGCTTCCTCGTTAAGCCCGACCAGATGGTCAAAGCCGGCGACCCTATCGCCCTCGGCGGCAACACCGGCCGCTCCACAGGCCCGCACCTCCACTTCGAAACCCGTTATATGGGCTACGCCATCAACCCGGCCGCTATCTTCGACTTTGAAAACCAAACTACCCATACCGACACCTACACGTTCAACAAGAAATCCTACCAGATGTCGCGCGACTACTCGCCGCGCGCCAAGCGCCACAGCTACGCCAAGGGCGGTAAGGGCAAGAAGAACCACTACAAGTCGGTGTCGAAGAGCCGCCGCGGCGGTAAGTACAAAGCTACCGCAAGCTCCAAGAAGAGCAAAAGCAAATCGCAAGCTCGCAGCAAGTCGTCGAAGAAACGCGGCGGCAAGCGACGCCGCTAATTCGCGCCGCGCCTTGCGCACAAACCTCTACAGCAGCCACGCCATCCCCTCGATAGCGTGGCTGCCTTTTTTATGACCCGGAGGCTCTATCTGTTATTGAGCTTCTATGTGTCGGTCGATGTGGAAGCGGAGGGTGGTGACTTCGGGGCCTACTTCGAGGGTGACGGGCGCTCCGGCGATGAGCGGATAGTTGGCATCGACGTGCCCGGTGGGGAAGCCCATCGCTATGGGGACGTCGTATTCGCGCATCACGGCCGCCACGAGCTGCTCCACGCTCTCATAGTTGGGCGTAGGGCGGTAGCCTTTGAAATTGCCCACTATCAGGCCTTTGATGCGAGGAAGTATGCCGTTGATTTTGAGGTGATAGAGCATACGGTCGATGCTCTGGAGGCTCTCGTGGGTGTCCTCGATGAAGAGGATGATGTCGCCGGCGATGGCGGTGCAGTCGATGCGTGAGCCGAGGATGTCGTTGAGCACCGAGAGGTTGCCGCCTATGAGGGTGCCTGAGGCAGTGCCGAGGCGGCTCAGGGGTTGCGTGGCGATGGTGTAGCCATCAATCGACGCCGGGCTAAGGGCTTGCTTGAGCATCAGGGATATGGAGTCGGCGGCGCCGTGGTCGTGCATATACTCTCCCATATGGGCGTGTAGGCAGGCCACGCCATCGGTCACCATCGCCGAGTGGAGGGCGGTGATGTCGCTATATCCAATGAGCCACTTTGGGTGGCTGGCGAAGTAGCCTGCGGGGAGCTCGCACAGGAGCTGCACCGAGCCGTAGCCGCCTCGCGAGCAGACGACGGCTTTGATGCTGTCGGTCTCGAAGGCCCAGCGGAGGTCGGCGAGGCGCTCGTCGATGCTGCCGGCGAAGGTGCCGCGGGTGGTGAGGGCGTGGCGGCCCACCACTGGGCGGTAGCCCCACTGCGTGAGCACGTCGATAGCGCCTTCCACATAGGCGGGGTCGGGCACACTGGCCGGCGAGATGATGGCCACGCAGTCGCCCTTGTGGAGCGGCGCGGGAACGACGATGGCGCGAGCTGCGGCGATGCACAGCAGCCCGATAAGCGCGGTGAGGATTAAGCGGCGGGAGGTTGCGGTCATTATTGGGATGAGATTAAGGGTGGTTATTGCGTAAGCATCAGGGAGAGCACCTCTTGTGCTCGCTCGAGGATGGGGTCGCGGCCGGCGGCCACGTCGGCTTCGGTGATATCGACCTTGCAGCCCTCGCTGGGGTCGATGCCGAACTCCGTCAGCTGCCCCGCGGCATCGGTGATGATGCACGACGAGAAGCGGATACGCCAGCCGTTGGGCAGCTCGTTGGTGAACGGCAGGCCGCAGCCCCCGCCCGTGCGGTCGCCCACGATGCGCACCTGCGGCAACTGCTTCATTATCGACACGAAATTATTGGTGGCGCTATAGGAGGAGCGGTTGGTGAGGATGGCTATCGGCTTAAGGTACCGCTGTCGGCCTTCGGCGGCCGGCTCGAAGTAGTAGTCGTAGGGCTTGGCCATATCGTTGTGGCCGGGGCCGGTCTTGTGGGTGATGGAGCCGCAATAGAGGCGCTCGGTGATGAAGCGGCGCACGAGCGTCTCCACGTTGGTGAGCAGGCCGCCGCCGTTGTCGCGCACGTCGATGATGAGGCCGTCGGTGGTGGCCAGCTCGGCAAGCACCCAGTCGAGATTGCCTTCGCCTATGGCGTTCATAAAGTCGCCGTAGTAGATGTAGCCGTAGTTGGAGGGCAGGATGCCGTAGGTCATTCCGGAGGCTTGGCGGTAATTGAAGGCGAGGTAGTTCTCTTGCACGGTGCGCAGGTCGAAATTGTGGGGGTAGGCGTCCCAGTAGCGATAGTAGGCCACGTCGAACGATGAGGAGAGGTTGGTGTGGCCGTCCCGGAGCTCGCACACCATCTGAGCGCACACGTCGAATAGCTCCTTGGCTGTCATCTCGGGCTTTACGAGCTTGCGATAGCGGTCGCCCACTTCGTTCCAGTCGATGCCTCGGGCTTCGAAGAAGCAGTAGTGCTCGTCGATTACGGTCCAGAGGGCCTCGAAGTTGGCTTCAGGGTCGCTGCTGTACTGGTCGTCGTTGGAGCACGACGCGAGCGCCATTATTAATAAGGTGACGACGATGAGCGATATGTGGCGTAGAGCTTTCATCAGTAGAGGGCCGAGATGATGGGCGCGGCGGCGTCGGGGCGGCGGCCTTTGCCTGCCGAGAGCCAGTCGCCACCAAGCCCGATGGTGAAGAGGTTGATGTAATGGCGCGAGCGGAGGTTGCTCACGTCGTAGTTGGCAATGACGTTGCGATAGCCGAGGCGCATCACGGTGTTGCCGAAGTGGAGGTCGGCGCTCACTTCGTTGACCATATCGAAGCGGTTGCCCCACGAGGCGAAGTGGGCGATGTTTCGGCGATTGCCGAGGTAGATTTCGTAGTACGACTCGTCGTATTCGGGCGCGAAGAAGCAGCCTATGATGGGCATCGCCATTCGGTAGCGGAGGGTGATGGGCAGGCGGCCGATGCGGGTGTTGTAAACCGCTTGGCCTATGGCATCTATGCTCCAGCGTATCTGTGCCGAAACGGGGTTGTTGCTGTTGTAGCGGTTATAGCGCGCGCCGCCGTCGAACGACGTGGCGGGGCCGACGCTGAGCGTAAGCCCCTCCACGGGCAGCCGCCAGCGGTGGGCGATGCCCCAGCGAGCCGACACCATCAGGGTGTGGGCCGAGCGGTTGCGGGCGGGATTGTCGGTCTTGGAGTATTCGAGGCCGAGGTCGAGATGCTGGGTCCAGCTCTCGGGGTTGAAGCGCATCGCTTGCTGCCGCTCGTAGCCTATGCGGAGGTCGAGGCCGTGATAGGTGAGCTGCGAGAGGTAGCTATCGAGCATCGACGCCTTGCCGATGCCTATGCTGTAGAAGGAGTTGACCGGCCGCAACGGCGCTATGCTGTCGGGCACTGTGGCAATAGCGCCGGCGATGCCTATAAGTATTGCCGCTGTAGTGGTTATTGTTCTTATCCGCAGCATAATACGTGTCGGTAATTAAACTAATTATTCAACTCCTCATCACTGAAGAGCGAGGCCTGCCCGGTAAGCTCGTCGATGATTTCGGAGTCGCTCTTGGGCGGGTCGTAGGGTGCCGGCTCCTCAGTGTCGTCCTCTATCGGCTCAGGCTGCTCCTGCTCGGCGGGCTCGCGCGGCTCCAGCTCGTCGATGTGGTCGATGGCGAAGTTGGTGAGGCGCTTGCCTTTGGCCTTGAAGCTCTTCACGCCCACAAACTGCTCGGCGTCGATTTCGATGGGAGGCCGGAAGGCGTCGCCGCCGCCGAGCACCACCTCAAAGCGCGGCAGCGGCACGGAGGTGAGCTGCAGCAGCTCTGATTTCGGGTTGGTGCCTATGATGCTCTGCTTCTTGGCCGAGGGCTCGAGGTTGAAGCGCTTGAGGTAGGGGTAGCGCTGGTCGGCGTCGAAGAGGATGGCAGTCCACACCTTCGAGGCGTCAAATTTCTCGATGATGAGTATGTTGTCCTCGTAGTGGTTGGTGGCATCGGCCGTGGAGGTGTAATACTCACCGTTCTTGAGGATTACCAGCACGGTGTCGTTGCCGCCGAAGAGCCCGAGGGAGTTGCCGCGGCCTTCGTAGTTGAGGCGCAGCACGTCGGGGTCGAACCACACCTCGCGGTCGCCGAGGGTCGAGACGCCGCGCTCTTTCTGGGTGACGCGGTGTATCTCGTTCTTGGTCACGGTGTTGCCGCGCGACTGGCGGCCCTTGATGGCCAGGTCGGCAAGGTCCACGTCGAATTGCAACGTCTTGAGGCGCAGCTTGGGGCGCAGCGTGATGCGCAGCACCTCCGATTCGCCGTTGGGGTTGGCCGAGAACCACCATATCTTGGTGCCTTTGGTGCCCTGGGTGAAGTTGTACTCTTTGTCGCGGGTGATGCCGGTGACGGCGAAGCGCTTCATATAGGTCACGCCGCCGAAGCCGTCGCGATACAGCACGTTGTAGATGGTGCGGGTGTCGTTGCGCTTGAACACGTTGAGATAGAGCACGTCTTTGCCCACGTACACCTTCTCGGCCACCTTTATCACCTTGTAGGCGCCGTTCTTGTAGAAGATGATGATGTCGTCGAGGTCGGAGCAGTTGCACACGTATTCGTCCTTCTTCATCGCGGTGCCTATGAAGCCCTCTTCGCGGTTGATGTAGAGCTTCTCGTTGGCCTCGGCCACGGAACTGGCCTGGATGGTGTCGAAGTTGCGCACTACGGTGCGGCGCGGGTAGTTGTGCCCGTATTTGGCTTTGAGACCTTCGTACCACGCGATGGTGTAGTCGATGAGGTGGGCGAGGTTGTCGTTGATGCCTTCGATGCGCTTGTTGAGGTCGTCGATGAGGGCCTCGGCCTTCTCCACGCTGTAGCGGATGATGCGCAGCATCTTGATTTCGAAGAGGCGGTCGATGTCGGCGCGTGTCACCTCGCGTATCAGCTTGGGCTTCCACGGCTCCAGGCGCTTGTCGATGTGGGCGGCGGCTTCGTCTTTGTCGCGGCTCTGCTCGTACTCCTTATCTTTATAGATGCGCTCCTCGATGAAGATGCGCTCGAGCGAGGCGAAGAAGAGTTGCTCGCGCAGCTCGTCGCGCTGTATCTCCAGCTCGCGGCGCAGCAGCTCCTTGGTGCGGTCCACGCTGTGGCGTAGCACGTCGCTCACGGTGAGAAAGTGGGGCTTGTCGTCGCTGATGACGCAGCAGTTGGGCGAGATGCTCACCTCGCAGTCGCTGAAGGCGTAGAGGGCGTCGATCGATTTGTCCGACGACGTGCCGGGCACGAGGTTGACGATGATGCGGGCGGTGTCGCTCGTGTTGTCGTCAATCTTGCGTATCTTGATCTTCCCTTTCTCTTGAGCGCGGGTGATTGATTCTATTAGCGAACCGGTAGTTTTGCCGAATGGCAAGTCGGTGATTACGAGTGTTTTATTGTCAATCTTTTCAATCTTTGCTCTAATCTTTACGGTGCCGCCTCGCTCGCCGTCGTTGTAGCGGCTTACGTCCACGTAGCCGCCCGTGGGGAAGTCGGGGTAGAGCTGAAACTCTTCCTCGCGCAGGTAGGCTACAGCGGCATCGAGAATCTCGTTGAAGTTGTGGGGAAGTATCTTCGACGATAGCCCCACGGCGATGCCTTCGGCGCCTTGGGCCAGCAGCAGCGGGAACTTCACCGGCAGGGTCACCGGCTCTTTCTTGCGACCGTCGTACGACACGGTCCACTCCGTCACCTTGGGGTTATAGACGGTCTCGAGCGCAAACTCCGAGAGGCGGGCTTCGATATATCGCGGCGCCGCGGCGCTGTCGCCGGTGAGGATGTTGCCCCAGTTGCCCTGGGTCTCCACGAGCAGCTCTTTCTGGCCGAGCTGCACCAGCGCGTCGCCTATCGAGGCGTCGCCGTGAGGGTGATACTGCATCGTGTTGCCCACGATGTTGGCCACCTTGTTGAAGCGCCCGTCGTCAAGTTCCTTCATAGAGTGGAGGATGCGCCGCTGCACGGGCTTAAGACCGTCCTCTATGTTGGGCACGGCGCGCTCAAGGATTACATATGAGGCGTAGTCGAGAAACCAGTCCTGGTACATTCCCGATAGCTGACTGCGCTTGTCGCGGGGCACCTGATAGTTGGAATGGGCCTCCGGGGTGCCGCCCAAGTCGTCTTTCTCTTCGTCGTTCTCTTTCATTATCTGTTATTGTCCCCGGGCTCGGGGTAGTTCGCTTTATCTCGCAAAGTTAGCAAAATCGCCCGGCAAAAGCAAATTTTGGCGCCCGTCGTTGCGTGCATAGAGATTTATTTGTAACTTTGCAACCGATTTTGAGCGCACGTGGCGTAATTGGTAGCCGCGCAAGACTTAGGATCTTGTGACTTAGGTCGTGGGGGTTCGAGTCCCTTCGTGCGCACCCAGCCTGCCGAGCTTCCGGCAGGCTTTTTCGTCCCTACTCATGGATTTTGCCTTGCCACAGCTGCCGGAGAAAGTGGAGGGCAGGCATCACTTCCACGTCGTGGTAATGGGGATGCTTTCAATTCGCTGCGTCCACCAGCCTCGGCAATGGCGCGCTTCACTTCATTGCAGATTTTCTGCAGTTCCTCTCTCACGTCTTCATCAGTGGGAGTGATAATCTTTTTTTTCATTGTTTTCTTCTTTCATATTTTGTAATTATTTTTGAAAAGTTAGTAAATTTGCAGTCGGTTCGGGTATCGGTCGGAATGCAGGTAATCCCCGGAGTGAAGCCAGTTATGTCACTGGACCTGGTATGAACGTCGCATAGCTAACCTGCACTATCCTATGCACATATCACCGCTCACAGTCAAGTGGGCGGTTTTTGTGTGTCGTTGTGGTAATGCTCATATACCTTGCCACTTTTGTGGTATAGGCGCGGTTGAGCGTCGAGCGAAACGATGATAAGGCGGGCATTAGGGTGCTCCTCCTCAAAAAAATTGGTAATTATATAGGGTTTGACCCCGTTTCTTTATAAAAAGAGGATGTGTTTTGCACATCCTCTTTTTGTAAATGGTTGTCTGTACCTACCAACATTAAAGTTGTTTCAAGCACCAATTTGCCTACATTGCAGCACAACCATTTTGCTTCTGCAAACATAATAATAAATATTCAAACAACCAAATGTTTTTGCCAAAATTTAACTATTTATTATAAAAATTCTTGAGAATTAATATGGTTAATCCACAATATGCAGTAAAATGTTTACATTTAGGCTTTGATAGGTATAAAAGATATTGTAAACTACCTGTTACAGTAAAAC
>CAMHGU010000080.1 GCA_946184715.1 uncultured bacterium
GTGGCTTCAGCGGCGGTGGTCGCAGCGGTGGCTTCAGCGGCGGCGGTCGCAGCGGCGGCTTCGGCGGTGGTGGCCGTAGCGGAGGCTTCGGTGGCGGTGGTGGCGGCGGTCGTCGTCGTTAACCCCAATGCAGCGTGACTTCATTCACTTAACCTTATAAATCTATCAATTACAGCAAAGATGAAACTTACACGAATACTCTCCATTACGCTTCTTGCAGCCACCGCCTCAATGGCGATGGCGCAAGACGCCGTGGATGTCGCCACAATCTCCGAGACCGATTTGCGCGGCACCGCCCGCTTTATGTCGATGGCAGGCGCTTTCGGTGCCCTCGGCGGCGACCTCTCCACCCTCTATCAGAACCCCGGCGGCATAGGCGTGTATCGCTACAGCGATGCCGGCGCCACCCTCGGCATCAACTTCCACAGCAACCGCTCCCTCACCGACTACAAGGACGAGGTGAACAAATGCGAAGCCACCTGTAACAACGCTGCCTATGTGGGCGTGTTCAAGCTTGATAGCGAGACCTGCCCCAACATCAACTGGGGCTTCTCCTACAACCGCGCCCTGACGTTCAAGCGCCGCTACGTGGGCACCTGGGACGCCCTCTCCACCTCGATGTCGAATTACATCGCCGATGAGACCACTGCCGGTGGATGGACCGACAACGACCTGGGCAACAGCAACTACAAAGGCAACGCCCCCTGGATTAGCGTGATGGCCTACAATGCCTATCTGCTCAACGTGGCAGGCAAAGACAAAGTCACTTTCAACGGCCTTATGGATTCGAAGACCACCGGCTGGGGCGAATACGAGGTGCGTGAAGACGGCGGCGTCAATGAGTTCAACTTCTGCTTCGGCGGCAACGTGCTCAATAAGGTATATTGGGGCATCAGCGTAGGCATCGACGACCTCCGCTACACCAAGTACAGCTACTACGGCGAAGACCTCAAGGAAGCCGTGTATCAGGACGCCAACGGCCAGTCGCGCCGTGGTGGCGCCTCGTGGGGCCTCCAGAACGGCTACGTGATGAGAGGCACCGGCTGGAACTTCAAGGCCGGCCTTATCTTCAAGCCCATCAACGAGCTTCGCCTCGGCGTGGCATTCCACACCCCCACCTATTATAAATTGAGCGCCGACTACGATGCCGACATCTCCTACGAGATGGCCGACGCCGCCAAGGGCGTAGAGTACTCGCCCGCCGGTTATGGCCGCTTCCGGATGAACACCCCCTGGAAATTTATGGTCAGCGCCGCCGGCGTGATAGGCCAGCGTGCTATCATTTCGCTCGATTACCAATGCGACGCCTACGGCACTATGCGTATGGACGACGAGGCCGGCTACGCCTACGACGATGTGACCCGCCACGTGAAAGACCTCTACAAGTCGGCCCACACCGTCCGCGTGGGCGCTGAGGTGCGCGTCACCAACGCCTTCAAGGTGCGCGGCGGCTACAGCCACACCACGTCGCCCGTCAACGAAGCCGCCCTCGATGGCGCTATGGGCATCTACACCTCGGGCACCGACCTCGGCTACACCCTGCCCAAGTCCACGCAGTATATCACCTGCGGCCTCGGCTACTCCTTCGGCTCGGTATATCTCGATGCGGCCTATGTGCACCGCAAGCGCGATGCCCAGTACCACGTCTTCTCGCCATCGTCGATCGGCGTGGGGCCTATGGCCGATATCCGCAACACCAACAATCAGATAGTACTCTCCCTCGGGTTTCGCTTCTGACGCGCCACGGCGCGGCGTGAGGCAACCCCCTCTATAACACGCCTATCGTTTTATAGCATATTTGTGACGGCGGCGGCTCCGAACCTCTCGGGCCGCCGCCGTTCCCTCGTCCCGCCCCGCGCGCCCCCAAAGGATTTCTACGGACTAAAAGGACTAACTGACTTATAGAAAGTTGTTCCGGTTGTCACAGGTGTTTTTATTCCCCGCCCGATAGCCAGAGCCACCGGAAGATGGGTCAGGTCGAAGACCTGCCGACGTGGTTAGCACATTGTGAGGAGCATGCCGACGGTATGCTCCTCACTGTGTGACCGCCGGCACCCCTCCCGCCGGCACGTCGAAGATGTGCCGATATGATTACACTCCGCGCCGTGGCCGGTACGCAAAGCCTCGGTGCGGGGTCACGCGCTTCGCACGAGGGCGATGGACGATAGTGAGGCGGGGAGCCTGTATGGGGATATGAGGGTAAGGCCTGGGAGATGCCTGCCTATTGCTGCTACGCTACGATACCCACCTCATAAAGATGCTCCGGAGCGATATCTACAGTTCCGTCGAGCCAACTGACCGTCCATCCGTCAAGGTCCACACGATTAAACACCTCCTTGTCGCGTAAGGGAGCAAATAGTTTGTATTTCTCGATGAGTGGTAAGCAGTCGAAGATGCGCCGGCTGCCATCATTGAAAGTCAAATCCAGCCGATAGCCATCAAGCGGGCGGGCAGCGATGACCCATTTCAGTTCGTTGTCTTTTTCCATACTCTAATCTAATGGGTTAATCTTCACTAAAGCTTCTCCATTCTCCATTCGTTCCCAATTCTTCATCAGCTCATCCTTGTACAAGTCAAGCCACTCATACACAAGATGCAGGGCGCGACGCGGCATCTGCCCTGTTACTTTACCCGTCATAATGTCAATCGTGGCGCGATATTCGTTGTAACGCACGTGGAAGTGCGGCGGATTATGGTCGGGCAGATACATCGTGATTACGATTCCGTAGAAATGGCAAATCTCAGGCATATCCTTTAATTATTATACGACCATAAAGATACAACTTTTTTCGCAGACTTATGGTCCGTTTTTATAAAAGTATCAGAAAGATAGTATCGCGGTGGTGGTGGGCATAGCGGCGGTGGTGCAGGGGGCTCACTCTGGGATGTCGGCGGCGCGGATTAGGCGCAGGTCGTCTTTGGAGGGTGCGCCCTGCAGGGCGAGGCGGTTGGCTTGGCGCTCGATGCTCTTCTCGAATAGCGTGCGGGCAAAGCGGCCGTTGCCGAAGTCTTTGTCCCAGCCGTTCACGGCCTTCTCCATCACCGCTGCCACCCGCTCGCGGGCCTCGTCGTCAAGCTCAAACTCGCCGGCGGCCACCAGTCGGGCGTAGATCTCGCACAGCTCCTCAGCCGTGTAGTCGGGAAATTCGATGTAGCGGGTGAAGCGCGAGCGCAGGCCGGGATTGGAGTTGATAAACGCCTCCATATCAGCAGTATATCCCGCCAATATCACCACGAGGCGGTCGCGGTTGTCCTCCATTCGCTTCAGCAGTGTGGCTATGGACTCAGGCCCGAAATCGTTGTCCACGTTATTGACAAGGGTGTAAGCCTCGTCGATGAAGAGCACGCCGTCGAGCGCGCGGTCGATGATGGCGTTGGTCTTCGGGGCTGTCTGCCCCACGTATTCGGCCACCAGGCCGGAGCGGTCGGTCTCCACCAGATGCCCTTTCTTGAGTACGCCCAGCTCGCGATAGATGCCGGCCAGAATGCGCGCCACCGTGGTCTTGCCCGTGCCGGGATTGCCGGTAAACACGCAATGGTACACCGGTTGCGACGTCTTCATTCCGTTCTCCTCGCGCAAGCGGCTGATTTTCACGTAATTGACAAGCGTGGCTATCTCCGCTTTCACGGGTTGCAAGCCTATCAGGCTGTTCAGCTCATCGATTGAAGCCGTGCCATCGGCAGTCACGCCCGGCTCCGTCACCGCGTCAAATGTGGCGGCGAGCCAGCTCTGGGCGTCGTCGGCATCGGCCCATTTCGCGGTGGCAACAGCCAAAGCCTGCAGCCGCCCCCGATACTCACGCGCCAAGTCGGGATTGCAATCGGCAAGAACCGAGTACAGCCCGAACTCCTCCTTGCCGTCGCTGCGCCTTACCGTGACCAGCTCAACGTGGTACTTCTCCAGGGTGAGATTAGTGATATCTTTATATACCCAGTTATAATAATTTAGTGAGGTGCAGAAATTATCGTAGGTGGTAATCATCGGCTCATCACCTTCGTCCGGTTTCTGATTACTTTCAGCGTCGTTCAGCGCGTTAACCACGGCATAGAATGCCTGCCCCTGTCCTCGGCGTATCACAATCGGAGTGGAGTAGCCTAAGCGCTCCAAGCACTTCAGCACATCGTTGGCCATGACGTGAAAGAGGATGTAGCTCAGCGATAAGTCGCCCATATCGCCATTCACGATGGACATTATCGCTCGGCTATCGTTGTCGGCCGCTTGCTTCACCACCTCGGCAAGGGCGATGACGGCGCTATATATGGCGTCGTATTCGTTCTTGTGCAATACAGCCTCAACGTCCACTCTCTTAGGTACTTCGGCGGACAAATCGTCGGTCGACGTCGTCGCTTCTTCCTTCTCTGTGCTCTTTGAGGCGCTATGCAAACCGCTTGCGCCGGCAATCAGAAGAACGCCTATAGCTATAGCTATCCCCCACAATGTGGCGGGAGTTGCTGTGAATTCGGAGATTAACGCTATCGCGAAGATCACCGCGCCGAGTACCAAACAACCTTTCAACATAGTAAATGCACATTTTAATGGTGTGTTCACCACCACAAAGGTAACTATTCTCCTTCGCTTTTCAAAATCCGTGCCCGAGCCTCCCGCGCGCCTCGCCTCACGGCCGGCCCTATGCGCGATAGTGGGCGAAAACGATGTTTTTTTTACCGTTATCGCCCGCTATCGGGCGGTAATAGAGCCTATAGAAACTATAGAAGCTATAGCCGCCATAGCGGCGGCAACCGCAACCGGAAAAAGAGGTGAGGCGGCGGGGAGGTGTTGCTTTTCAGCTGAGAAAGGCTTATCTTTGCTGATGCGTAGCCGCAGCGTTGAGACGCGGAAGGCGGCAGCGCTTTTAACTTATGGAAAGCGTCAGCCGACGCTTGTCATTGGCCGTTTTGAAACTTTCACATTCAAGATTTGGTAGTCAATGCAATGCTGAAGTGATGCTACGGATTGGCATATTAGCCTCCGGCGGTGTGAAAAGAGTGTGTCTCTACACTCTTTCACACCTTATGGTTGATACGTCATAAAGTAGGTGTCAATGAGCTTTGTTCACTACCAAGGGCTGTGGAAGGCCTCAAAACGGCGGGCAAAGTGAGGCCGGCACCTACCTTTCCATTATGTCGATTGTTTAGCTGCCGATAGAGGTGTCGTCGGCGCCGATGCCGGATATGAAAAGCCGTGATCCGTTTTGGGACGCGCTCAAGTTTGTCCTCATTTGTTTGGTGGTGCTCGGTCACGTTGTCGAGTTCTGGAATCTCAATGGGAGCCATATCGATATGGCTCTGTACAATACCATCTTCGCTTTTCATATGCCTTTATTCGTCTTCGTGTCTGGGCGATTCTCGCATATCAGTGACCGCAAGCGTTATCGCAATGGTATCTTTCGGCTGCTTGAGACCTATGTTGTGTTTCAGCTCTTACGGTATTTGATACCTGTGGTGGTGGGACCCACCTTTGCGTGGATAGCTCAAGGGCGCAATTTCGGATGGGATTGTCTCATCACACCCAATTGGGTGCTGTGGTACTTGCTTGCGTTGGTGTGGTGGCGCTTGGCGGTGTATTGGCTTCCGGCGAGGTGGCTTGAAAAAAGGGGAGCGGTGATGGCCATTACTGTAGCGGTAAGCCTCGCAGTCGGTTTTATACCTGTCACTACCGAGTTTGCTTTCCAGCGCACATTTACATTCTTGCCATTCTTCGCGCTTGGATACTATTCCAAGGATATTGACGTAAAAAGAATTGTTGATAGGGTTCCGCTGTGGCTGGCGATTGCGACCTTAGCGAGTGTGTTTGTGATATTCTTGTTTGTCATTGATACCAGTATGGCCTCAGTGTTCTGCGCGCGCTCCTATTACGATATGCCCGGTGGAGAGTTAAGTCTTTCATTGCTTGGCGGGCGATGTGCGTTCTTGGTTTTAGCAGTGGTTATGAGTGTGATGGTTATGAGAATTGTCCCGGCCAATGCTCAACTTGCCCGATGGGGCGGCTCTACGCTCTTCATTTACATTTATCATAGCTTCTTGGTGGGTGAGATTCTGTATCCGCTTCGCACCTTGCATCTGATACCGCAGAATGAAATCGCGTTGCTCGGCTATTCGGCAGCCATAATTGCAGGGTTACTCCTTCTCTCTAAAGTCAAGTTGTTGAATATCTTGCTTAATCCTGTTACCTATTGTGTCAACCGGAAAAAGAGGTGAGGCGGCGGGGAGGTGTTGCTATTTTGAGGGGAATGGTGTAACTTTGCCAGTGAGATGGCACAGTACGACATTCCCGATAATATCGACCTCAACAACCCGGAGTTCAAGCAGTTGCAGAAACTGATTGAGGAGAGCAACCGCTCGGTGTTCCTTACCGGCCGCGCCGGCACGGGCAAGAGCACCTTCCTGCGCTATATCTGCGCCACCACCAAGAAACAATTTGTGGTGCTGGCTCCTACGGGCATCGCCGCAATCAACGTGGGCGGAATGACGCTCCATTCATTCTTCAAGATACCGCTGAAACCTATCGTGCCCGACGACCCCGACTTCGCGCCGAGCCGCCTCAAGAAG
This sequence comes from uncultured bacterium, assembly GCA_946184715.1. Lineage (GTDB taxonomy): Bacteria > Bacteroidota > Bacteroidia > Bacteroidales > Muribaculaceae > CAMHGU01. The sequence goes on from CAMHGU010000080.1 coordinate 6,550, forward strand.
ACCCTCAAGTACAATAATGAGAAGCGCAAACTCCTTGCGTCGCTGCAGCTTATCATCATCGACGAGATTTCGATGGTGAGGGCCGACATCATTGACTTCATCGACCGCGTGCTGCGCGAGTACGGCGGCAACCGTCGCGAGCCGTTCGGCGGCAAGCAGATTCTCTTCGTGGGCGATGTGTTTCAGCTCGAGCCGGTGGTGAAGGCCGATGAGCGCGAGGTGCTGCAGCGCTACTACCCGCAGGGGCAGTTCTTCTTCAACGCCCGGGCCTTCCGTGAGATGGAGCTGGTGGCAATAGAGCTGCTCAAGAACTACCGACAGGCCAATGTGGAGTTCTCCAACATTCTCGACCGCATACGCGAGGACAAAGCCACCGATGCCGACCTTCGCCTTATCAACACGCGCTTTATGCCCGACTATGAGCCGGAGGCCGAGCAGCGGCTGGTGATGACGCTGGCCTTCAGACGCGACACCGTCGATGCCATCAACGAGCGCCGTATCAACGAGTTGGACACCGAAATGCAGGTGTTTGAGGGAAAAATCAACGAAGAGTTCCCCACCAACATTCTCCCCACGGAGCGCTTGCTGCAGCTCAAGGTGGGCGCTCAGGTGATGTTTATCCGCAACGACCGCGAGCAGCGCTGGTGCAACGGCACTTTGGGCCGCGTGGTGGCCTTTGAAGAGGGTGGCATCAAGGTGGAGACCGACACCGGCCTTACGGTGCTCGTGGAGCCATGCACCTGGGAGAACATACGCTACAGCTACGACGAGAAGAAGAAAAAGGTCAACGAGGAGCTGCTCGGCACCTTCACGCAGTTTCCCCTGAAGCTGGCGTGGGCCATCACCGTGCATAAGAGCCAGGGCCTGACGTTCAACGACGTGATTATCGACTTCAGCGGCGGGGCCTTCACGGGGGGCCAAGCCTATGTGGCGCTGTCGCGATGCACGTCGCTCGAGGGCATAACGCTGCTGCGCCAGATGTCGTGGCGCGACATCATCGTCAATCAGCAGGTGATACTCTTCAGCCGCACCTTCAACGACCGTCAGCGCTTCGAGAAAGCCCTCAATGAGCAGCGAGCCAAGAAGCTCTTCGCCGATGCCGCGCAAGCCTACGACCACGGCGAGTACCGCACGGCCGTGGAGTGCTTCGCCGAGGGCCTCACCTTCGTCGATGTGCTCAAACAGCCTGCCGTGCGCCGCCTTATAGCCCGTAAGCTCCAAGCTCGCGATGCCGAGGTCAATAGTCTCAAGGACACCATCTTCCATCAGCAGGCCACGCTGCGTCATCTCGCCTCGGAATACGTCGATATGGGCAAGATGTCGGCCTTCGACACCGACGACCTCATCGACTATGCCGGCGAGGACACCACCCCCTATGGCGACCCGATGAACTCGCCCGCCGTCAGCGCCGCAATGTCCAACTTCCGCAAGGCGATGGAGATAAGCCCCGACTATATCCCCGCCTACGAGGCTATGGCCAAGCTCTACCAGAGCAACGGCAAGGATGTGGAGGCGCTCGAGCTGTACCTCAAAGCCCTCGATATAGCGCCCGCCAATGCCACGCTGATGCTCGCCGCCGCCCGCCTATATGCCGACCACGGCAACACCGACGCCGCCATCCGGCTCATCGGCCGTGCCGTAAAGACCGAGCGCAACAGCCCCAAAATCTACAACGCCATAGCCCACCTCGCCGACACCCTTGGCCTCGAAGAGCTCGCCGAGCGTGCCCGCCGCCGCGCCCGCCGCGCCCGCAAAGCTTAGCCCCACCGGCTTCAGGCAAGCAACATTATATTGATATGGACGAGAATGAAATAACCTACAAAATCAGAGGCTCCATTTTCAGCGTGTACAAAGAGCTCGGTCCGGGTCTGCTGGAATCGGTCTATGAAGCCGCGCTGATTTACCAGCTTCGTAACGACGGCTTATATGTGGAAAGCCAAAAGAAAATAGATGTATATTACGATGGTAAGCTGCTCCCGGTGGATTTCAGGCTCGATATCGTAGTAGAGGACCAGGTGATAGTCGAACTGAAATCGGTCGAGATGTTGAAAGACTTGCATAAGAAACAGCTGCTCACCTATCTGAAATTATCAGGCCGAAAAGTCGGGCTGCTCGTAAACTTCAACACAGCCGACCTCACCAATAATATCGTGAGAATAGTGAACGGATTATAAGACCTCTCGCCGATAGCTCTGGAATCAGCGAGAATAAATCTCTCGCAGATAGCGCAGATAGCGCAGATAGAGCGGGAAGTCATCAGCGCCATCAGCGGAATCAGCGAGAAAAAGACTCTCGCAGATAACGCAGATAGCGCAGATAGTGCGGGAGGCCATCAGCGGAATCAGCGGAATCAGCGAGCAAAAGACTCTCGCAGATAACGCAGATGGCGCAGATTGTGCGGGAGGCCATCAGCGCAATCAGCGCAATCAGCGAGAAAAAATCTCTCGCAGATAACGCAGATAACGCAGATAGATGCGGTGGAATGGTAAGTATTCTGGGCCAGGGTTTTGTCAGGTGGCGAAAATGTTGTAATTTTACGGCCTGCAATGGCTCTGAA
>CAMHGU010000081.1 GCA_946184715.1 uncultured bacterium
GCTCTCAAATCAGTCAAAGGCATTGGAGCCAAAACAGCGCAGCGCATAATTGTTGACCTCAAGGATAAAATAAAAGGTGGTGATGATACGTTATTATCATTGACGTCGGGCAACGCCGAAGTGCGTCAAGAGGCCGCCGCCGCGCTTGCGATGCTGGGATTCCAGCCGCAAGCCGTAAGCAAAGCGCTGCAGCGGCTTTTCGCCGAGGAACCCTCGCTCACCGCCGAACTCGCCGTGAAGAAGGCCCTCAAGATGCTCTGAGAGCAATTGCGCCCGGTGTCAGTGATTTTGTGACACGACCGATGAGGAGATACCCGACTCGTATAATATCGTTTTGTGTAGTGGTGTGTGGCATCTTGACTTTTGCCATGCTCGACTCCTTTATGCGTGCCCAGACCAAGAAGTCCACGCTTCAGTCGCCGCCGCCCTACCAATTCGTGTCGCCCTATGAGAAGCAGGACTCCACCGGCTTGCCTTTTAAGATACGGCCCACCACCGCCCTCGACTACGACAACCTCGGCGAGTCGCCCCTCTCCACCGACTTGAAGACCCCGTCGAATATCAAGACCGAGACCGAGTACGATCCCGCTACCGACACCTATATCATCCGCACCAAAGTGGGCGATATGGAGGTCACGGCCCCTTTTATCCTCACCGCCGAGCAGTACAACGACATCACTATGCGGCAGTCGATGATGGACTACTACCGCCAGCGCAATAGCGAGCTGCTTCAGAATCAGGACAAGAAGGAGTTTAACTTCCTCGATATGAACTTCTCGCTCGGACCCCTTGAGAAGATTTTCGGTCCGGGCGGCGTGTCGCTCAAGACACAAGGCTCCATTGCCCTCAACCTCGGCATCAAGTCGAACAAGACCGACAACCCAGCGCTCTCGGTCAACTCCCGCCGACACACCTACTTCGACTTCGACCAGAAGATACAGGCCACCGTGGCCGCTTCGGTGGGCGATAAGTTGAAGTTCAATATGAGTTATAACACCGACGCCACCTTCGACTTCGACAGTCAGAACCTCAAGCTCGCCTACAAAGGCAAAGAGGATGAGATAGTGAAGGAAGTGGAAGCCGGCAACGTAAGCATGACCACAGGGTCATCCCTAATCAAAGGCGGTACCGCGCTGTTCGGTATCAAGACCAAGCTGCAATTTGGCAAACTGACGGCCACGGCGCTCGTGTCGCAGCAGCGAAGCTCCACGCAGAGCGTCGACACCCGCGGCGGCGTGCAGCTCACTCCCTTCACCGTCAATGTGGACCATTATGATGAGAACCGCCACTTCTTCCTCGCCCAGTATTTCTACGACAACTACGACCAGTTCGCCTCCAAGCTGCCGGTGGTGATGTCGGGGATCGAAATCAAGCGCATCGAGGTGTGGGTCACCAATAAGCGAGGCAACTACAACGAGAGCCGCAACTTCGTGGGCTTCCAGGACCTTGCCGAGAACTCCCGCCTCGGCAGCACGTTCTGGTCGGTCGATCCGTCGCTGCCCATTCCGCAAAACAACTCCAACAATCTGCTCTCCTTCATCAAGGAGAACTATCCCGACGCCCGCTACATCAGTCAGGTGACCTCGGCTTTGGAGCCGCTCTCGGCCTACGGCATCGTGGGTGGCCGCGACTATGAGAAGGTGGAGAGCGCCCGCCTGCTCCAGAGCAGCGAGTACACTCTCAATGCACAGTTGGGCTACATCTCCCTCAAGTCGTCGCTCAATAGCGACGAGGTCATCGCCGTGGCTTATGAATACACCTATCAAGGCAATACTTATAAGGTGGGCGAGTTCTCCAGCGACGTCACCGCTACCGACCAGTCGCTGTATCTCAAGCTCCTCAAAGGCTCCACGGTATCGCCCAAGCAGCCGGTGTGGAAGCTGATGATGAAAAACGTGTACTCCCTCGGCGCTTACTCTCTCCAGAAGAGTAAGTTCAAGCTCAATATTAAGTACCTGAGCGACACCACCGGTATGGAAATCAACTATCTGCCGGTGTCGGGGCTCAACAATCAGACCCTCTTGCAGGTGATGAACCTCGACCGCCTCGATAGCAACAACAACCCCAACCCCGATGGCTTCTTCGACTATGTAGAAGGCTACACCGTCAACTCCTCCACGGGCCGCATCATCTTCCCCGTGGCCGAGCCTTTCGGCAGCTACCTCGAGAGCAAGATTGCCGACCCGGCCATCGCCGAGAAGTTCGTGTATAAAGAGCTGTACGACTCCACCATCACCGTAGCGCGTCAGCTTCAGGACAAGAACAAATTCATTCTCAAGGGCGAGTATCAAGCCTCTTCGGGCGCGCAGATTAAGCTCAACGCCATCAACGTGCCGCGCGGGTCGGTCACCGTCACTGCCGGCGGTGTAACCCTCATCGAGAATAGCGACTACACCGTCGATTACAATATGGGTACGGTCACCATTCTCAATCAGAGCATCATCGACTCGGGTACCAACGTAAGCGTGCAGCTCGAGAACCAGTCGATGTACAGCACCCAGCGCAAGACGCTCGTGGGACTCGACCTCAATTACCAGTTCAACAAGGACTTCAACGTGGGTGGTACCTTTATGCACTTCTCCGAGAAGTCGCTCACCGAGAAGACCGGTATCGGCCAGGAGACTGTCAAGAACTCGATATGGGGCGTCAACTTCTCCTTCAACAAGAAGTTTATGTGGCTCACCAACCTGTTGAATAAGATTCCTACGGTCAATGCCACCGCGCCCTCGACCGTCAGCCTCACCGGTGAGTTCGCACAAATCATCCCCCACAAGGCCAAGACCGGCAGCAATCAGGGCAGCTCCTTCATCGACGACTTCGAGAGCACCCAGACCGGCATTGACCTCCGCTCGCCCTATTCCTGGCAGCTCGCCTCCACGCCCTACGACGGCTCCCCCGATGCCCTCTTCCCCGAGGCCTCACTCTCCGACAATATCGACTACGGCAAGAACCGCGCACTCCTGTCGTGGTACTACATCGACCGTATGTTCACCCAGCGCAACTCCTCGCTCGCCCCGGGCTACCTGCGCAACGACCTCGAGCAGCAGTCAAACCCCTATGTGCGCGAAATCAACACTCGCGAGATTTACCCCAACCGCGACCTCTCCTATGGCGAGGCCTCAACCATTCAGACCCTCGACCTCACCTTCTATCCCAACGAGCGCGGCCCCTACAACCTCGATGCCGACAATATCGACTCCGACGGCAACCTCCTCAACCCGCAGAAGCGTTGGGGCGGTATTATGCGAAAGCTCGACAACACCAACTTCGAGACCGCCAATATCGAGTATATCCAGTTCTGGCTCCTCAGCCCCTTCCTCGACCCCGACCAGCCCACCGAGGGCGGCGACCTCTATTTCAACCTCGGCGAGGTGAGCGAGGATATCTTGAAGGACGGTATGAAATCGTATGAGAACGGCCTCCCCACCAATGGCGATATGACCCAGCTCGTGGAGAACAGCTGGGGACGCGTGTCGCGCCAGACGTCGCTCACCTACGCCTTCGACAACACCACCGGCGCGCGTGTGCTCCAAGACGTGGGTCTCAACGGTCTCAGCACTTCCGATGAGTTCAAGTTCCCCACATATTCCAATTTCGTCACTCAGCTGCGCCAGAAACTCTCGCCCGATGCCATCGCGCGTATGGAGAGCGACCCGTTCTCGGCGCTCAACGACCCCGCGTCGGACAATTACCACTTCTATCGCGGCACCGACTACGACGAGCAGCACACCGACATTATCACCCGCTACAAGCGTCACAACGGCGTGGAGGGCAACTCCCTCTCTTCCGAAGACGTGGGCGACCCGCTCTATCAGACCTCGCGAAGCACCCCTGATGTGGAGGATATCAACCAGGACAACACCCTCAACGAGTACGAGCGCTACTACCAGTATCACGTGTCGCTACGCCCCGAGGACCTCGTGGTAGGGCAGAACTACATCACCGATAAGCAAGAGGCCGTGGTGCGCCTGCGCAACGGTAAGGACGCTACGATGACCTGGTACCAGTTCCGAATCCCGCTCCGCCAGCCCGAGAAGGTGGTGGGCACCATCAACGACTTCTCGACCATACGTTTTATGCGTATGTTCCTCACCAATTTCCAGACCACCACCCACCTGCGCTTCGGCGACCTGCAGCTCATTCGCGGCGAGTGGCGGCCTTACAACTACAACCTCAACACCCGCGCCGACACCCCGGCCGAGGGTTTCCTCGACGTGTCGGCCGTAAACATTGAGGAGAATGGCGGCCGTAAGCCGGTCAACTACGTGCTGCCTCCGGGCGTTAACCGTATTATCGATCCTGGACAGGCCCAGGTCACCCAGCTCAATGAGCAGTCGCTCTCGCTCAAGGTGAGCAACCTCAAAGCCGGCGATGCCCGCGGCGTGTACAAAAACACCCAGCTCGACCTCCGCCTCTACAAGCGTATCCAGATGTTCAACCACGCCGAGGCCCTTATCGATGAGCCTAATAGCCTCGCCAATGGCGATGTGGCTATGTTCATACGCCTCGGTAGCGACGTCAAGAACAACTATTACGAATACGAGGTACCCCTCCGTGTCACCCCTCCCGGCACCTACAACACCTATAACACTACCGACCGCTATATCGTGTGGCCCGAAGAGAACAATCTCGATTGCAATCTCAACGTGTTCACCAATATCAAGCTCGAGCGCAACGCACAAAAGCGCGCCGGCGTATCGGGCGTGAACTATATCACGAAGTTCAGCCAGCCCGACCCCGATAAGCCCAACAACACCGTCAGCATCATCGGTAACCCCTCGCTCAGCGACGTCAGGGTAATCCTCGTGGGTGTGCGCAACCGCGCCAGCACCGAGCGCAACGCCACCGTATGGTTCGATGAGCTGAAGGTGACCGACTTCGAGAACCGTGGCGGCTGGGCTGCCCACGGCAACCTCAACCTGACGCTCTCCGACATCGCCACTATCAACGTGGGCGGTCACAAGGAGACCGTGGGCTTCGGTGCCGTCGATCAAAGCCTCACCAATCGCCGCACCGACGACCTTACGAAGTACAACTTCGCTATCCAGATTGATATGGGCCGATTCCTCCCCGAGAAGGTCAAGCTCAAGGCTCCGCTCTATTACTCATATGCCAAGGAGAAGATTAAGCCAGAATATAATCCGCTCGACCAAGATATCAAGCTCAAGGACGCCCTCGACGCCTGCGAGACCGCACAGGAGCGCGACTCTATCAAGGCCTACGCTATGGATACGCGCGTGACCGAGAGCTTCAGCCTCTCCGGCCTGAAATTTGATGTGCAGAGCAAGAACCCCATGCCTTGGGATCCCGCCAACTTCACTTTCAGCTACTCCTCCACCAAGCAGCGCAATAGCGATCCCACCAACGCCTACGAGAACACCAGCGACTACCGAGGCAGCTTCGCCTACAACTACTCGCCCTTTATTAAGGGTTTCGTGCCCTTCGGTTTCATCAAGAGCGACTCCAAGTACCTTAAGTTCCTGAAGGAGTGGAACCTGCGCTGGCTGCCCAACTCCATCTCCTTCTCTACCAATATGTCGCGCTACTACTACGAGCAGCAGACCCGCAGCGACATCGACGTCAACATGCAGCTCCCCGTGGCCGTCAGCAAAAACTTCCTCTGGGACCGCCAGTTTGCCATCACCTGGAACATCACCAAGTCGCTCACCGCGTCGTTCAACAGCAACACCACGGCTCATATCGAAGAGCCTATGGGCGCTGTCAACCGCCGTCTATTCCCCGATGAATATAAGGAGTGGAAGGACTCGATATGGCGTAGCATCAAAAACCTCGGTACGCCGTGGTCCTACAATCAGACTTTCAACGCCAGCTATAAGGCTCCCTTCAGCCAGATTCCGTTCCTCGATTTCCTCACCGGGCAAGTGACCTACAACGCAAGCTACAAGTGGGATCGCGGCGCCACTATCGATGATGTGGCGCAAGGCAACACCATCAGCAATCAGTCCTCCTGGAATGCCGACGGGCGTTTCAACTTCGAGACCCTCTATAAGAAATGGGCTTGGGCCGACGAGGTCAACAAGCGCTTCGACGGCGGCGGCTCGAGCGGCCGTGGCAAAGCTCGAGGCAAAGGCGCTTCCAAGAAGGAGAAGGCCAAACGCTTCGAGCGTACCATCAAGCTCAGCGAAGATACCACCACGGTCATCAACCACAACCTCAAGGCCAAGAAAGTGCGCGTCACCGCCACTGTCAACGGCAAAGCCTTCCCCGTAAAGAGCAAGCAGGTTGACGAAAACACCCTCGAGATTCTTACCAAGGGCAACCAGAACGTGAAGTTCACCGTCATTGAGGTCAAGGAACAGCCCAAGAAGAACTTCTGGACCGAGGCCGCGCAATATACCGCCCGCCTCCTTATGTCGCCGCGCACCTTCAGCGTCAAGTGGCGCCAGACCCGATCGCTCAGCCTCCCGCAGTTTATGCCCTCCATTGGCGACATCTTCGGCCAGAGCACCCGTTACGACGCTATGGCCCCGGGCGTGGGCTTCGCTTTCGGATTTGAGGACGAGGACTATATCTACAAAGCCCGCGAGCGTGGCTGGCTGATGTGCGACCCCAATCAGACAGCTCCGGCTATCGTGTCGCGCACCCAGGAGTTCAACTTCGAGTTCTCGCTCGAACCGATAAAGGGCCTCAAGATTACTCTCACGAGCAATCGCACCGACAATCGTACCAACCAGATTCAGTTTATGTACGATAATATGCCCACTACCTATTCGGGCAGCTACACCAAGACCCACATTGCCATCGCCTCGGCTTTCAAGAGCATCGGCAATGCCGACAATGGCTATAAGAGCCCGGCATTCGACCAGTTTATCGCCAATATTCCTGTCGTCATCGACCGTATCAATGGCCAGTACGTGGGCACCGTATACCCCGATGAGGGCTTCTTGAAGAACACGCCCTACGCCGGCCAGACCTTCAACGAGACCTACGGCACCGTCAACCCCATGAGCAGCGATGTGCTGATTCCCGCATTCGTGGCTGCCTACTCGGGCAAGAACGCCAATAAGGTCACCCTCAACCCGTTCCCCAAACTCGCCGAGGCTTTGCCCAACTGGCGCGTCACTTACGATGGCCTTACCAAGTTCGACTTCATCAACAAGTACTTCAAGTCGTTCACCCTCAGCCACGCTTATCAGTGTACCTACTCGGTGGGTTCCTTCTCGTCGTTTCAGCAGTACGCCTCGATAGGCGACGGCAAAGGCTTTGTGCTCGACGAGCTGAGCCAGTCGCCTATACCTTCGTCGCCCTACAACATCTCTTCGGTAGCCATCACCGAGAAGTTCGCGCCTTTCTTCGGTGTCAACGCCACGATGCACAACAACCTGACCTTCAACGCCGAGTGGCGCACCCAGCGCACCCTCACCCTCAACTCCGCCGCCGGGCAGCTCGTGGAAGCTAATCAGAAGGGCCTCGTAATAGGCGCAGGCTACAAGATTGCCAATTTCAATAAGATTCTGAAAATCAAGGGCTCGCAGAAGGGCGTCAACAACGACCTTACGATGAACCTCAACATCCAGTTCAGCAATCAAACTTCGCTCATACGCCGCATCGCCGACTATACCGCGCAGGCTACCGCCGGCACGCGCTCCCTCACCATCAACTTCACGGCCAATTATCAGCTCAGTAAGCTCCTGCAGCTCGGCGCGTTCTTCGACCATCAGGTCAACACCCCGCTCGTGTCTAATTCGGCTTACCCCACCACCAATAGCAGCTACGGTATTTCGGTCAACATCTCTCTCGCTCGATGATATGAAAGTCAATTGGAAACCGGGCACTATGATTTACCCCTTGCCGGCCGTGCTCGTAAGCTGCGGCAATGAGGAAGTTGGAACCGGCATTATGACTGCGAGCTGGACCGGTACGGTGTGTACCAACCCCGCGATGTGCTATGTGTCGGTGCGCCGCGAGCGGCATAGCTATGAGCTGATACGAAGCACTATGCAATTCACCATCAACCTAACCACCGAGGAGATGGCTCGTGCCACCGATTGGTGCGGCGTGCGCTCGGGGCGTGACCACGATAAGTGGCAGGCTTCGGGGTTAACGCCACTGCCTGGCGTGGCTGTCGATTGCCCTTCGGTGGAGCAATCGCCCATCAGCATTGAGTGCCGCGTGAAGCAGATTCTCGAGCTGGGCAGCCACGATATGTTTATCGCCGAGGTGGTCAATGTGGTGGTCGATGACCGATACCTCGACACCGCCACCGGTGAGCTGCGCCTCGACCGTGCCAATCTCCTGGCCTATAGCCACGGCCACTACTACGGCCTCGGCCGCCACATTGGCCGTTTCGGCTGGAGCGTCAAGAAACCCAAGCGTAAAAGCAAGAAAGTTTAATCCCCATATTTCCCATAACTCCCATAACTCCCATAATCCCCATAATGATTACCGATAAGCATCTCTTCGACATCATAGAGCGCGAGCATCAGCGCCAGCAGCGTGGCATTGAGCTGATTGCCTCCGAAAATTTCGTCAGCGACCAAGTGATGGCCGCTATGGGCTCCTGCCTTACCAATAAATACGCCGAAGGCTACCCCGGCCACCGCTACTATGGCGGCTGCGAGGTGGTCGATGAGGCCGAGGAGCTGGCTCGCACGCGCCTTAAGCAGCTTTACGGCGCTGAGTGGGTCAACGTCCAGCCGCATTCGGGCGCGCAAGCCAATATGGCCGTCTTTATGGCCGTCCTGCGTCCGGGCGATAAGTTTATGGGCCTCAATCTTGCCCACGGAGGACACCTCTCGCACGGCTCGCCGGTCAACTTCTCCGGCCTTGTGTTTCAGCCCGTTGAGTACAACGTCACGCCCGATACCAACCTCATCGACTACGGCCAGCTGGAAGAGACGGCGCGCCGCGAGCGCCCGCGCCTGATTGTCGGCGGCGCCTCGGCCTACTCTCGCGAGTGGGACTACGCTCGTATTCGCCGCATCGCCGATGAGGTGGGTGCCATCTTTATGTTTGATATGGCGCATCCCGCAGGCCTTATCGCCGCCGGTCTGCTCGACAACCCGGTGAAGTATGCCCACATCGTCACCTCCACCAC
>CAMHGU010000082.1 GCA_946184715.1 uncultured bacterium
ACGGCGCCGGTCTCGTAGATCTTGGTGGCGCCGGGAATCTCGTGATAGTTGATGCCCGATGCGCTGCCGCCCGACACCGTGTATATCACCCGAAACTTATCGCCCACCCTTACCTTAGAGGGGCTGACCGTAGCGGTGAATTTCACAGCGGCCGCCAGCGGCGCCACGCCTATGAGGAGCAGCATCGCGACAATTGCGCTACGAAGCGATATGTTGACCGTCTTTACCATTTGTTACGAGTGCGATTACGTTCCTGCTGGCGAGCCTGCTGCATATTGACACGCTGCTGCGTGGCTTTTTCTTTCTCATCAACGGCGTTGAGAATCTGCTCGGAGCTGCCGCCTTGCTGCGGCTGAGCCTGCTGGCGGTCTTGATTTTGCTCCTTATTCTGATTCTGGTCCTTGTTTTGGTCCTGATTCTGATTTTGATCCTTGTTCTGATCTTTGTTCTGATCTTTGTTCTGGTCTTTGTTCTGGTCATCGCTGCCGCCACCGCCGCCACCGCCGCCTTGGTTCTTGTCCTGCTGCTCTTTGAGCTTGAGCTGAGCCAAGCGCAGGTTTTCGCGGGCGTGCTCGTTGTGACTGTCGCGGCGCAAGCAATCTTTGTACATATCGATGGCCTTGCGGTAGTCCTCAGCCTTGAAAGCAATGTTGCCTCGGTTGTAGTAGGCACGGGAGAGTAGTTTCGGGTCGTGGCTCATCTGCGTCACCTCGGCAAAGAGGCGGTCGGCCTGAGCCACGATGGAGTCGGCATTGGCGCCCTCCGAGGCCTTAGTCTGGTTAAGGAGCGACAGCGCGAGATTGTAGCGTCCCAGCTCCGACTTGGAATTGAATGCTATGGCCTTGCGATAGGCCACTTCGGCCTCAGCGTAGCGCTTCTGGCTGTAGAGGTCGTTGCCTTGACGCAGCATCTTGCGCTCATAGCGTGTGGTGGGACCCAACTTGCCGTTAAGTTCTACCTTAGCCGATGCTTGGAACGACACGACGACGGCACAAGCCAGCGCCGCTAAGAGCCCTATTCTATTTAGATGCTTTGCTGCCATTGGAACTGAAGAAATTGACGTTTTTGAGCCAAGCGAGTTTGCTTCGCGTGATTAACATACTGATGATGAGCACCGCGAGAGCAATCCAAGCGAAAATCGGGAACTGCTCGGCATTCTTATCGAAGGAGCGACGCTTGAGGTCGCTCTTTTTGAGCGATTTGAGATTGCCGGTAACGGCGCTTACGGCGTTGCTGCTCGAGGCGCTTACATATACGCCTTCGCCTTCGGTCGCGATAGCTTTGGCGGTGCTCTCGTCGAGGCGTGTCACCACCACATTGCCGCTTTCGTCGGTAAGCAACGAGCCGTCGGCGAGCGGAATGTTAGCGCCCTCACCATCGCCGATGCCGATTACATCGACTTGAATACCTTGCTTATGCGCCTCCTTGGCGGCGGTGATGGCATCGTCCTCAAAGTTCTCGCCATCGGTGAGCACTATGACGGCTTTCGACATCTTCTCATTGGGCGAGAAGGAGTTCATCGCCATGTGGAGTGCCTCGCCTATGGCCGTGCCTTGTGTGGGCACCATATCGGTCGAGAGGTTGGCTATAAACATTTTAGCCGAAGCGATGTCGGTGGTGAGCGGCACCTGCGTGTAGGCGTTACCGGCAAAGACAATCAGGCCCACCTTGTTGCCGTCGAGGCGGTCGAGAAGCTTCTCGAGCAAACGCTTCGCGGTGGTGAGACGCGAGGGAGCGTCGGGACGATTGGAGGAAGGCGCCAGCATAGAGTTGGAAACATCGACAGCCACGATGGCTTCGAAGCCTTTGAGGTCTTCCACCACGGCTTTACCGGCCGCGCGGGGTCTCAGAATCATCACGATTGCGAGGGTGACCAGCAGCAGCGACACCGCAATCTTAATCCACGGCTTATAGGCCGACACATCGGGCATCAGCTCGCTGAGGCTCTCGCGACGTCCGAATCGCTTGAGCCTGCGGGCGCGCAGTCGCCGTGAGGCTATGAAGAGCCCTAACAGCGCCGGCAAGAGGAGCAGCAACCACAGGGCTTGTATGTTGGCAAAACTGAACATATATCTATTCTATACAGTCAGGTCTATGGGATTTCACGAAGAATGGTAAGGCGCACTATCAAGGCCACAGTGACGAGCGCGAGGAAGAGCCAAGCCCAGGGGAGATAGTCGTCCTCGGTATGGGAGAAGCTCTTGACGTCCATCTGTGTCTTCTCAAGGCGGTCGATTTCGTCGAAGATTTTGCCGAGGGTGCCGGTGTCGGTGGCGCGGTAGAAGGTGCCGCCGGTGACGTCGGCAATCTTCTTGAGGGTGTTCTCATCGATGGCGGTATCGACTGAGCTCATTATGGGGCGCCCATAGGGGTCGAAGCCTATGGGGAACGACTGGCGCCCGTCGGAGCCGATGCCGATAGTGTAGATCTTGATGCCGTGCTGCTTGGCAATCTCGGCGGCGGTGAGCGGCTCCACGATTCCGGCATTGTTGGTGCCGTCGGTTATGAGGATGATGCTCTTCGACTTGGCCTTGCCGTTCTTGATGCGGTTGATTGATGTGGCGATACCATCGCCTATGGCCGTAAGGTCTTGCAGCATACCCATCTTCACCTCTTGGATGTAATTGACGAGCACGCTATGGTCGGTGGTCATAGGCACGAGCGTGAAGCTCTCGCCGGCGAAGATTACCACGCCTATGTTGTCGTAGTCGCGACCGGCGATAAACTGGCAAGCCACCTCTTTAGCAGCCTCAAAGCGGTTGGGCGACATATCGGGGGTCATCATACTGGTCGAGACGTCGAGTGCGATGACGATATCGGTGCCTTCGGTTTCGGATTCGGCCCAGCGGTCGTGGGTCTGCGGCCGAGCGAGTATAACCACGAGGGTGGCGAGGGCGGCTATGTCAAGCAGAAACATCGCGTGGCGTAGCCAAACCTTCCACGACTGTGGCAGGCGGCTCAGCGGAGCCACCGTCGATACCGTCAGCGACGGGTCGCTACGCCTAAGCCGATAGATGTACCACCCCGCGAGGGGCACTATCAACAGCAACAGCCAGAGGTAATGTGGGTGGGCAAATATCATTGCGGCTTACTCCTTTCTTCGGTTTGATGGTCGGGGTCCTCTTCCTTCTCATTTTCTTTATCGGGAGCCACCACCGGACGGGTCTCCTCGACAAACGTGCGGGCACGCTGCCACGAGGCTTCGTTGTCGTCGGGCAACGGGCGCTCGTTGGCAAATTTCACGAGGTCGGCCACTTCGAGAATCATCTGCAACTGCTGATTGACGGCGCGGGTCTCATTGTTCTCGCGCAGTGTGGCCACAATCTGCTCGGAGGTCATCTCCACGGCGTTGATATTGAAGCGGCGGTCGATATATCGGCGCAGAATGTCGGTAATCGTAGTGTAGTAGGCTTTCTCCTGGCCGTTCTGCCACAGCTTATCGGCTTTGAGCTTCTCGAGGGCGGCCACAGCTTCGTCGTAAGGCGGCACTTCCACCACCTTCTTGGGCCGCAACGGCAATCCCTTGCGATGACGGATATAGAGCCATACGCCGCCGGCTATCAGGGCTATGGCGAGGAGCCATTGCCACCAGTAGTCGTAGATAAAGTCTGGGAGCCAATCGGCGAGGACAAACGGCACGGCATCGGGGTCGATGTCGGCAAAGCCGTGAATGTCGGCCAAAGTATCGACGGGCACGGGAATCACTTTGAGGAAAAGCGACTGCGAGCGGAAGGTGTCGGCCCCCACCACATAGCGGGCTGCCGGTATCTCATACACGCCTGAATCGAATGCCTGAATCAGCAGCGCGCGATCAATCTGGATGCGGTTGTTGCCGAGGTCGGTGGTGTCGGCTTGCGAATCATCGATAAGGTCCACGTCGGGGGTCAGCATATCGGGATTGTCGAGCACCAGATGCCCGGCCACGCCTTTATCCTGCACTATCTGCAATCGGAGAGTAGTCTGATTGCCCATTATTATGGCAACTGAATCAAGCTTGGCGGTCACCTTGACATTACCGGCTCGGGCACCGGCAGCGACAGCTAAAACCATCACCACTATCAGTGCACTGCGCGTAATATTATGAAAAACTTGCGAGCGAGTCATCGAAGTGTAGCCCTCTTCTTGAAGAGGAGCATTAATGATTTAACATAGTCTTCATCGGTAGCCACTGAGGCGATATCTACCTTGCAACGCTGAAGCGTGGTGTTCATAGCGAGCTGTCGGTCGTACCACCAGCGGCTGAACTCCTTGCGCACCCGGCGCGAGGAGGTATTGACCCAGCGCGTGGCACCGGTCTCGGCATCGGCCACCTTCATTAGCCCCACATCGGGCAGCTCGGCATCGCGCCGGTCATAGACCTGGATGGCCGAGATGTCGTGCTTGTGGCTGGCGATGCTCAGTGGCTGCGAGTAATCGTGCGAGTCGATGAAATCGGAGATGACAAAGGTGGTGCACCGCTTCTTCAGCGCGTCGGTGATGAAACGCAACGCCACGCTGATATCGGTGTCGCGCCCCTCGGGCTTGAAGTCGAGCAGATGACGCACAATCAAGAGAATGTGCTTCAGCCCTTTCTTGGGCGGGATAAACTTCTCGATGCGGTCGGAGAAGAACACGGCGCCTATCTTATCGTTGTTTTGCGAAGCCGAGAAAGCGAGAGTGGCGGCAATTTCGGCCATAATCTCTTGCTTGGGCTGCCCCACGGCGCCGAAGATACGGCTCTGCGACACATCGATAAGCAGCAGCACCGTAAGCTCACGCTCCTCTTCATATACCTTGACGTAAGGCCGATTGTGGCGCGCGGTCACATTCCAGTCGATGTCGCGTATATCGTCGCCGTATTGATACTCACGAACCTCCGAAAACATCATACCACGCCCCTTAAAGGCCGAATGGTACTCGCCGGCAAACACGTTGGCCGACAAGCCTTTGGTCTTTATCTCTATCTTACGGACCTTCTTAAGGAGTTCGGTGGCATCCATAGAGCAATGTGCTATAAGCGTCAGGGCACCGGAATCTTATCGAGAATGGTGTTGATGATTTCATCGGCCGTGATGTTGTTGGCCTCGGCTTCATAGGTAAGGCCAATGCGATGGCGCATAGTGTCGTGACACACGGCGCGCACATCCTCGGGAATCACGTAGCCGCGTCCCTTGAGGAACGCGAAAGCGCGAGCGCAGCGGGCAAGGCTGATGGAAGCGCGCGGCGAGGCCCCGAAAGCAATGATGCTCTTGAGGTCGGCAAGGCCGGCGGCTTCAGGCTCGCGGGTGGCGAACACGATATCCACAATGTAGCGCTCTATCTTCTCGTCAATGTAAATCTGATTGACGATGCGGCGAACGTCGATTATCTCTTCGGGCTTTACCAAAGCGTGCACCTCGGCCGGCTCGGGGGCGATATTCTGGCGAATAATCTGCTTCTCCTCCTCCTTGTTGGGGTAACCTATTACCACCTTCATCAGGAAGCGGTCCACCTGTGCCTCGGGCAGCGGGTAAGTACCCTCCTGCTCGATGGGGTTCTGCGTGGCCATCACGAGGAAGGGCTCTTGAAGCTTGAAGGTGCTGTCGCCTATGGTCACCTGACGCTCCTGCATAGCCTCAAGCAAGGCGCTCTGCACCTTGGCCGGAGCGCGGTTAATCTCATCGGCGAGAATAAGATTAGCGAAGATAGGGCCTCGCTTCACCTCAAATTTCTCATTCTTGACGCTATAAACCATTGTGCCCACCACATCGGCCGGAAGGAGGTCGGGGGTGAACTGGATGCGATTGTATTTGGCGTCGATCAACTGCGCCAGGGTGCGGATAGCAAGGGTCTTTGCCAAGCCCGGTACGCCCTCAAGCAGGATATGGCCATCGGCCAGAAGCGCCGTAAGCAACGACTCAACCAAATGGTGCTGGCCCACTATGGTCTGGTTCATACCATGGGTGATGAGACTTACGAAGCTGCTCTTGCCGGCAATAAGTTCGTTGAGCTCACGGATGTTTACTTGTTCACTCATCTGTATCGGTTTTGAGTTGTGATTTACCTATATTTATTAGTAGTGCAAAATTATAACTAAATATCGGTAAAATGTTAATCCCGAATGTTAATTTTTTACAAATCTAAGGGCCGTAACACTCCTTCGCGAAGTAGCGCAGAAGCAATAGGCAGACCCTCGGCTCAGGGCTTGGCGTTGCGTGGACCGAATTTGGCGAGATTGCGGTAATAGGCCGATGTCGAGGCGAAGCCCGACTGCTCAGCCACATCGGCCACGGCAAGCTCAGGGTGCGCGGCTTGCAACTCAATGGCGTAGCTGATGCGGCGGCTATTGACGTAGTCGCTGAAGCTCGTGTGATGGTAGTCGGTCAACGCGTGATATATATATGTGCGATTGGTGCAAAGCTGTTGAGCCACTTCGTCCACCTTGATGTTGTGCTGCAGATACAGCCGCCGCTCGGTCATTATGCGGTCGAACGATTCGGCGATATTGCGAATCGTGTCGTTGCCGACTGCAGGCGCAAGCTGTAGCTGCTCTTCTTTAGGGTCGTTCTCAATATCTATAATCGAGAATTTGATGTTAAGCCCTGCCCAAGCGATACTGAAAAGCAGGGCCGAGAACATAACCGAGGGGCCTGCAAGGAGCACAATATGGTCGATGAAATACGCGCGCCCCACTGCGTTGCATAATAGGGAAATAACCGACGTGGCCAGCATCAACCACAGAAGGATGGTAAGATGCGTAAGGTTTCGGCCTTCGTTGTCGGCATAGAGGGTGTCGAGCCGGCGATTGTAGTGAGTGATGCAGATATGGCCTATAGCCACAGTAGCGAGCACTTCGATAGCGAAAAGCACCTTGGCTACAATCTCCCACATTAGCCCTAAGACCACAAAGAGAGCCGTGACCGCCGCCCCGATGGCTATCCAGCGCAGGGAGCGCTGCGTGAGCTTAAATATATAAATAAGGTATAGCGGCCACACCGTGAGATTGCATATACGATAGATAATGGCAAACTGCGGGTACTGCTCACGGCCCGCGTTGAAATACACGAAATGGCACACATAGAGCAGCGACGCGTCGAGCAGAAAAAGCAGTAGCAGCGGGAGAGCGCGCCGGCTCTCTTGCCTCAGCACAAGAGCTACCTGCACGGCCATCACCACACACACAATCATCGGCAGCGTTGTCACTACAGCTTTAAGCATATCGCTTGCAAAGATAGCACACATAGCCCGCATTTCCAAACCACCGCGCCCTTACCTACCCCCGCGCCACCATCGTGCCTCTTCGGAACCAAATCGCATCGCCTCTGCGCAGCCCCTCCTTTAGTCCTTAAGTCCGTAGAAATCCAAAGCGGCGGCAGAGAAAAGCGTCAGGCCCGGCATCGCGGGGATGCGGGGCCTGACGAGGGATTGGCGGCGGAGCGTCGCCGTGCCGGTGCCGGAGAGGTCAGTACTGTTTCGGCAGCGATGAGGCGTAGGTAGCGTCGGCATCTATCTCATTTTCTTTCCCGCAACTTGCGGCAAGCAGCAAGCAGGAAAGGAAAAGACCTTTCACTATATCTGTAATAACTGTTTTGTAATTCATTTCGTTTATAAATTAGCACTTGTTAGTTGCTTACATTGTTGTGTCATTCGCCATTCTTCCCCTGCTGCGTGATGGTCAATGTGCCACCCGGATCAGCGAAAAGAGGAGTGAGATAAATTTGCAGCCGACGTGTCTCGCCGTCATTCTTTCCTAAGTGGACTTTGATTTTTGCCCCACCACCCTCTCGAGAGACTATAATGTCGCCGTATTGCCACACCTTATTCATCTCATCATACGATTCATCATGCGATAGAATCCCATCAACGTTGTCCTCAAAAATTTCTTCCCCATTGACTCTCATACCAAAAACGAGCCAACGCTGCCAGTTTCTGAATTTTTCAGGGCAAGAAATATCAGCTACGAAATCTTGTCCATCGCTGGTCAGTATCATATCATTGGGAGAGAAATCTAACGAGGCAACTCCATTGACAATATTTGGGTCGTCGGATGAGCACGATGCGATCGTCAATAACAATGACAACGCGATAGCAAATTGCATTAGATTTTTCATAATTCTTTCATATTTGAGCTGTTGGAAATACCTGTGATATATAAAAGAGGAACTGTAGGTTATATCTTCCCTTGCTGCGTGATGGTGAGCATTCCTCCGGGCTGTGCCCCCCACGGGACAATAACCACTTTAAGTATGCGAGAGCTATTGCTATTGGAACCGAAATGGGCTTTGATTTTGCGCCCTTCATCTTCTCGCGACAATACTATATCTTTGTAGTGAATGGTCATCGATTCTTCATCATAGGTGCAATCTTCAATAGGATTGCGGAACGATATAGGGACATCGTTAATCCATAGTGTCTCAAACCCCCAATTAGTCCACGTCTTGTAGTTTTCGGTGCAGGATATGTCGGCTACGACATCTTGTTCGTCGGCCGAAATCGTTATGTCATTGGCCGAGAATTTCAGTGTAGCGTACGGGCCAACCGGAGCCGGCTCATCGCTGCTGCACGCAGCCAGCAGCAGCGATAGCATAAGTGAGATGTAGAGATGTTTCTTTCTCATGTTTAATAAATTAAGAGTTAAACAATCGTTTGGCAGAGACCGGGGATGGTGCTTTGCGTGGTGCGGTGATGCTCGGGGATTTCGGGATAATCGGCGGCATCAGGGAGGGTGACGTTGGGAGCACGTGCCTTTGTCTACGACACAAATGTACATTAAAATAATGGATTTAACAAATATATCGATACTCAAATCTTGCCACCGTAAGCAATTCTAAGGTGTATTTTGTTGAGCGATACCGAATTACTTAGCTGCGGCGGTCGCTCGCCATCCCGCGCCGCCGGCGAGCGATGTATCCTCGACGTGGCGACGTGTGAGGGCGCCGTCGGGTCACACAGTGCGCGGCATACCATTGGCATGCTGTCGAGCGATAACCGCCGGCGGCGGTTTCATAGAGCGAAACCCCACGTTGCC
>CAMHGU010000083.1 GCA_946184715.1 uncultured bacterium
TAACAAGCTAAAACCTCTGCGAGGTTTCCCTCCCACGCAGCGCAATCGCCGCCCCCTTTTAGGCTGCTTACACAACAAGGGCGGCAGCCCTTTGCGAGAGCTGCCGCCTTGCGATATTGGGAGAGTGAATGATTAGCGAGTGGCAATCACCTTCTTACCGTCAACGATGTAGAGCTGGCCGGGAATCATCTCCGTAACCTTCATACCCTGGAGGTTGTAGATGCCCTTAGCGGCAGCAGCCTTGGCGTTGATGGTGTCGATACCCGATTTCTCGTAGTTGAAGTCGAGCGGGTAAACCTGCTGAGTGCCTTTGAAGCGAGCGGTCATCGCGAGGACGTTGGTCTTGTCGATGCTGGCCTCAGGCATTGTCACGTTCTTGAAGCGAGTGAAGATAGCCACTTCGTCTTCGCCGTCGATGAGCTTCTTGTTCTCCACGTCAACGGCAACGTCGCTGATGACAACGAGTTCGTTGGTCGATTCGGTGGCGTTGATTTCAGCGATAGTCATATCTTCGGGGAAAACAGTCTCGAAGCCCACGGGAGCTGCGAGCGAGGTAGCGTCGGCATTGAGTTGCGGTTCTTCGCCGTATTCGCCATAGGTACCCTTCACTTCGCCGAGGATATCGCCCTGAGCGTAGATGTCGCGTTCCTGCTTGTTGAAGTAGAGGAGAGCGGTGCCGGTGACATCCTTCACGAAGAGAGCGTTGTAGCCGCCTTCGTCGGTCAAGCCGTCGTAAACCACGGTAACGTTCTCGAGGCTGATTTCATAGTCGGGTTTCTGGGTGAGGAACTCTTCGATAGTGAGGACGGGCACTTCGGGGCCGGGGGTGGAACCGATGAGGTAGATCTGCACGGCGGTAGCGCTGCGGAGGTCGCCATTCTGAGCGTAAGCGGCCACCTGGCAAGTCTCGGTGAGGGTGAAGGGCTCTTCGTAGAGCATGTATTCGCCTTCGCCTTCGGCGTCGAGATCCGATACGAGGTAGTAGATTTCGGCGCCTTCAGCGGCGGTGAGAGTCACGGTGACGGGCTCTTCGTATTCGCCGCCCAAGGGGTCGAATGTGGGAGCTTCGAGCTTATCAACTACATCGCCGGTGAGGTAGAGCGTTACGCCGGTGAAGCAGAGCTGGCCGGCCTTGGTGTCCTCGTCGGTGCCGAGGGTAGCCTTTTCGCCCACGGTGATGGTGAATTCGGGCGATTCGCCGGTCCAAACGAGTTCGCCGGTCTTAGGATCGGCCTCGGCGTTGATGCTGCCTTCGAGGGAGCCATTGTCCACGGTGTTTTCGGCCGATAGGCGCTTGATACCCTGCTGCGAGAGGGTGAAGACAGCCTTCACGATATTGCGGTTGGCCGAGATGTTGACGGTGTTCTTGGCATAGGCGCGCACGTCGCCATTGGCAGCGTTGCGGATAGGATCGTTGGAGCCTTCGTCTTTGAGGAGGGTGAAGTCGATGCCGTCCTTGGTGAAGGAGATACCGCCATCAAACGAAACAATCTCCACCTCAGCGCAGTTGACCTCAACCACATCGCCTTCCACGGGCTCGTCCTCCTTAATAATATATTGAGCGGAGACTGTTTCGCTCTGGTTGCCTTCGGGGTCGATAGCATAGGCCGAGACGTTAGTGCTTACCTCGATAGTGAAGGGCTCTTCGTAGAGGTTGAAGTTGGTAGCCCCGGAGGCGCCGGTAGCTACAGCAGTAGCGTAGAAGATCTGGCAATTGTCGGCAGCCGAGAGAGTCACGGTAACGGGCTCGGTGTAGGTGCCGGCAGCGGGCTCAAATATAGGAGCCTCAACAGCGGGCTGCGGCTGCGGCTCGCCACCCTCGTAGTTGAAGTCGATGGGATAGATCTGCTGGGTGCCGTTGTAGCGAGCGGTGAGGGCGAGAATGTTGGTGCCTTCAAGGTCGGCTTCGGGCATCGTCACATTCTTGAAGCGAGTGTAGATAGCGAGCTCGCCTGTAGCGTCGCTGGCCTTCTTGTCGGCCACGTTCACATTGGCGTTGCGGATTACCACCAGCTCGTTGGTTGACTGAGCGTTGTTGATTTCGGCGATTGTAGCATCAGTGGGAGTTACTGTTGTAGCTGCTTTGACTTCGCCGAGCACGGGGTTATTCATCTGCGGCTCGCCGCCGTAGACGCCATACACGCCGGTGATGCCGGCCAGCACTGTACCCTGAGCGTAATCATCGCGCTCTACGCGGTTGAAGTAGGCGAGCAGAGTGCCGGTTTCGTCCTTAAGGAAGAGGCCGTTGTAGTTGCCGCCATTGGCGTTGCCGTCGAATACCACGGTGATATCACCGGTGATGGTAGTGGCTTCGGTGGGCTGAGTGGCGAGGAATTCGGCGATGGTGGCCACAGTGGGAGTGGCGGGAGCCTCTTCGATAGTGTAAGTTGCCGATACGTGGTCGCTTTCCAAGCCGGCAGCATCGATGGCATAAGCCTCTATAGTGGTCGTTTCGTTGATGACGAACGGCTCCTCATAGAGTACGAAGCTGGGCTGAGCCACGGGGGTAACGAAAGCGTAGTAGATAGCGCAGCCGTCGGCAGCGGTGAGAGTCACCTCAACGGGCTCGTTGTAGGTGCCGGCAGCGGGGCTGAAGCGCGGTGCGGCCACGGTGGGAACCGGGGTGTCGCCACCGGCGGTGGTCACCGTAATCGAGGAGCAGCGCACCTGAGCACCTGAGGCTACGAAGGTGAGCGACTCGGCGCCTTCACCTACCCAAATACCATTGGCTCCTTCATAGGAGTAGCCGTCCTGGGCTGTGAAGTTGCCGGGACCGTATTTATCGTCACCCTCGGCAGTGCACACAAACTCAACCTTGGTGATCATATCACCCGACTGGATGGTCAGAGTTTGTGTTTTGTAGATACGATACTCAGGGGTGTTGAAGCGCCCGTCGGTAATAGTCAGGGTGACTCCATCCTTGCTGAGTGTACGCTCTTCATCGGAAGCGGTAGCGTCCTCACCGGCGGTGAATGTCACCGTGCCGGCGGAAAGGCTAATCGCACCGAGAAGAGCTACCAATGAAAGAAGTAGTTTTTTCATACGGTTTGATTTACAGGTTAATAGTTAATGAAAATTGTCGGTTAGCGTAGAGTGTCGCTTCGAGAATATTATTTGGCTTCCCTTACGAGCAGGATCTGCGTGGGGAAGTGGTCGCTATATCCGTTCATCCACACACCGCCGGAGTGGGTACGCAGCGGGTAGCCGGCGCGCTGTCCCTCGCTGTCTTTGAGGAAGTCGAAGTTCATCACGATAGGCTTGAGGAGCTGTAGGCGCTTAGTGCGGGTGGGGTCGTTGATGAAGTAGTCGCTGACGATGATTTGGTCGAAGAGGTTCCAGCCGCCACGATAGGCGAGAGTGCCGATACCGCGGTCGAGCATCTTCCAGAAGGGGTTGTAGAAACCGCCCTGCTCCACCTCTTCAATAGAGCGGCGAGCGCCGAAGGCCACGGCGCACGATTTATTCTGCGGGTCGTCGTTAAGGTCACCCATCATAATGACGCCGGAGTTGGGGTAGAGGCGCATCACGCTATCGGCGATGTGACGGCTGAGAGCGCCGGCAGCTTCGCGCAGGTAGCTCGACTGCTCCTCGCCACCGAGGCGCGACGGCCAGTGGTTGACGATGACGCTGATGGTGTCGGTGCCGCCAAGCACGCCGGTGACACACATCTGGTCGCGGGTGCGGAGGTCGGGGTTCGACTCAATGAAGAGAGTGTGATTGTTGACGCTCAGCACGCGGAAGTAGCGGGGGTTGTAGATCAAGCCCACGTCAACGCCGCGGCGGTCGGGCGAATCGTGATATTCGGCAATCTGCAGGTGCCAATCCTTCAGCTCGGGCTGATTGATAAGGTCTTGCACCACGGTGCGGTTCTCAATCTCGGAGATGCCGATGATTGCCGGGCCGTTGGGGGTGAGGTCGGTCTTGAAATTGGAGATGGCGCGGGCCAGATTGTGCAGCTTGCAGCTGTACTTGTGGGTGTCCCAGCCACGGGCGCCACGGGGCGTAAACTCAAGGTCGCGCTCCAGGGGGTTGTTGGCAATGGTGTCGAAAAGGTTCTCGAGGTTGTAGAACGCCACGCCGTAGGCCTTATATTGCTTCTTGGCCTCAGTGGTCGGCTCTTGGGCGCTGATGGCGAATGTCGCTGCCAGCGCGAGGACTGATAATAGGAGTATTTTTTTCATGATTGTAGATTATGGTTTCGTTACGAGATTGATTACGGTTTGAGTGAGCAAATATACACATTTTTATCTGAAATTTTGCAATAAAGCGCAAAATATTATCAACAACGGCGCAAGAAGGCCACAAAAACCGTGACTTGAGCCTATCGTGAGCTGCGACGGCAATGCGGCGAAACCGCCGATTGTATCGGGCCGCCACCCGGAGAGAAATATCCGATAGTATCGGCGCATCGGCTGCGGAAGAATCGGCCGATAACATCGGGCGATTTCGGCAATTATCGAGCCACGGCAAAGCGGCCGTCGTTCCAGCGGAGGGTGACCACCTGCGCGGGGTCGTCCTTGCCGATGAGCTTGATATCCTTGCCGTGGCGGGGCAGCTCAATGCGATAGCGGTGGAAATTGAACGCCCGGCCGCACAACTCTTGGGGCGAATGAGGCATCAGGATAGCCTCGTCGCGGGCCACGCGGAAGAACATCAGGTCGTTGTAGTTGACCGCCGGCCAGTCGGGGTAATGCTCGAGGTAGCGGTTGTCGATGCCCTCCATCTGATACTCATCGCCGGTGAGAGCCACGGCCACGAGCGTGCTGCCGTCGGTGCAGCGCCACAGGCATATCTGCACCCTTCCCTCCAGCTCGGTGAGGGTCTCGCTGCTGAAATATCCGGCCTGCTTGTCGAGCACGAAATTGTGCAGGCGGCCTTCGGTGTCGTAGCCCATGGCGTGCACCACATTGAGCGCGAGCACATCGTTGGGGTAAGCCTGTGCCAGGCTGAGCAGGCAGGCGGTGATGTCGGGCTTATCGGAGAAGTCGGCCGTGTAGAAGCATTTGTCGTGCCACTGCCCCACTATCTGCGCGAAGCAGAGCTGATTGTCGGTGAAGTTGTAATCTTGGGCCGCCATAGGCACGGCAAGGCCGAGGACGGCGGCGATGATGATTGACGCGATTCGTTTCATAATAGTTAATGTATTAGGCTAAGCGATGAGGCCCCGAGCTTCGGAGCACAGGGCAAACTTACAAATTTGCCGCCAAATATTCAACATATTTCGTAACAAAGAGGTACAAAGAATTAAACTTTTGCCTTAACTTTGCGTCTTTATAAAGGTTACTACTTATTGACTACAAATAAATTACGATGATATTCTCTCAACGCTCCCTACGCAACGCGCTCTTTGCGCTTGCACTCTCCACCCTCGCGTCATTGACCGCCGAAGCCGCCTCAGTGAAAGGACAAGTATATGATGCCACGGCCGACGAGCCGCTGGCGCAAGCCTCCATCAAGCTCCTTGCCGCCCGCGACAGCGCCTTTGTGAAAGGCACCGCGGCCGACGACGATGGCTACTTCAGCTTCACCGACCTCAGGCCCGGCCGCTATATCGTGCAGGTGTCGTACATAGGCTTCAAGACCCTCAACAAGGACGTGCGCCTATCCAAAGAGGAGCCCGACGCCGACCTCGGCAGCCTCGGTATGGTGGATAGCGGCGTGCTGCTCAAGGAAACCACCGTGGTGGGACGGCGAGCCGAGATAAAGGTGAGCGAGGACACCGTAGAATACGCCGCCGAGAGCTATCGCACACAGCCCAACGCTGTGGCCGAAGACCTCATCAAGCGCCTCCCCGGCGTGGAGGTAGGCTCCGACGGAAAGATTACGGCCCAGGGCAAAGAGGTGACCAAGATACTTATCGACGGCAAGGAGTTCTTCAGCGACGACCCCAAGGTGGCGTCGAAAAACATCCCCGTGGATATGATTGATAAGGTGCAGGTGGTGGACCGCAAGAGCGACCTGGCCCGAATGACCGGCGTGGACGATGGTGAAGATGAGACGGTCATCAACCTGACAGTGAAGAAAGGGATGAACAATGGGTGGTTTGGCAACGCCACCGTGGGCTACGGCACCGACAAGCGCTACGGCGTGAACGCCATCGCCAACCACTTCTGGAACGGCAATCAGCTCACCTTCATCGCCAACGCCAACAACACCAACAACCTCGGCTTCAGCGACGGCAATGCCGAGCGCTTCAGGCGCTTCGGCGGCGACAACGGTATCCGCGAGTCGCAATCCTTCGGTATCAACTTCAACGTGGGGCGCGGCGACGAGTTGCGCGTGGGCGGTGATGTGATGTACGCCCACAACACCAACACCACCATTCGCTCCATAGCCCGTCAATACCTTTTCACCGACTCCGTATCCTACTACGACGAGCTTCAGAACGCCAAGGACCGCGGCCACAACCTGCGCGGCAACTTCCGCCTGCGCTGGGAAATCGACTCGCTCAACACCCTCGACTTCCGCCCCAACTTCACCTATAATAATAACCGCTCGGAGCAGGAACAAACGTCGGAGACCCGTGCCGGCGACGCCAATCGCACCACCGTCAACACCGGCGAGAACAACAACCGCAGCGAGGGCAACAGCTTCGAGTTCAGCGGCCAGCTGGTATATAACCACAACTTCTGGCAACAGAAAGGGCGCGCCTTCAGCGCCCAGCTCCGCTACCGCATGAGCAATGTGCACGAAGATGAGCGAGCCTACACCCTCAACAAGTTCTACCTTCTCGGCACCGAAGAGGAGACCGACCAGATCATCAACAACCACACTTGGATGAACAACATCGTGTCGCGCCTCACCTGGACTGAGCCTATCGGCGACCCCACCCGTGGCAACTACGCCGTAGTGGCCTACCACTTCAACTATCGCTGGAACAATGCCGACAAGCTCGTATATGACCACTTCCCCACCCCGCCACTCGAGGCGCAGCCACGGCTCCGCAACGCCCTCACCTGGGAAGAGGCCCGCGAGATGATGTCGATCTTCGGCCCGTCGATACTCACCGACCGCCGCCTGCAGAAGATTGTGGCCGGCGACGACGACATTCTCGACCCCGACCTTTCCAATTCGTTCCGCAACACGTTCCTCACCCAGCGCCTGCAGCTCGGCTACAAGCGGGTGAGCAAGATACTCAACCTTGAGGTAGGTCTCAGCGTCGACCCCTCGATGAGCAAGAGCGAGAACCTCACCAATCCGCTTAAGACGATACCCACGCGATGGGTGTGGGACGTGGCGCCCTATGCCCGCATACGCGTGAAATTCTCCAAGCAGACCTCGCTCCAGGCGTTCTACCGCGCGCGCTCGAGCCAGCCGTCGATGGCGCAGTTGCAGCCCGTGGCCGATGTGTCCAACCCTATGCGCATCGTAATCGGTAACCCCGACCTCAACCCCACCTTCACCCACAATGCCCACATCCGCTTCAACGACTTCAACACCGAGAGCCAGCGCTCAATAATGGCGATGCTCCGTGGCCAGTATGCCCGCAACAGCATCGTGAGCCACACCGTTCACGACAGCGAGACCGGCGCCCAGACCACCACCTACGAGAATGTCAATGGCGTGTGGAGCCTTATGGGCTTCAATATGATCTCGTTCCCCTTCCGCAACAAGAGCTGGCAATTCACCAACCACTTCTTCGCGCGCTTCAACGTGGACAAAGGCTACATCAACGACGACTTCAACACCTCTCGCAACTTCTCCTTCAACGAAGCGCCCTCGATATCGTATCGCAACGACTTTATCGAGGTGGAAGCCCGCCCCTACTATGGCATCAACACCACCGGCAACTCCCTACCCAACCGCTCCGCCACCACCGTCCACACATTCGGCGGCAACCTTGACGTGGTGTATAACGCCCCGTTTGGCCTGTCGGTAGGCACCGACCTCACATATAGCGACAGCCGCGGCTACACCAAAGGCTACGATGCCTCGCAATGGATATGGAACGCCTCCGTGTCCTACTCCTTCCTCAAAGGTCGCGTGGCCACCATCGCCGTCAAGGCCTACGACCTGCTCAAGCAGCGCGAGTCGATAAGCCGCAACGTCACCGCCGCCTATATCCAAGACCAGGAGTACAATAGCCTCGGCCGCTACTTTATGTTTACCTTCACCTACAAGTTCAACTCCTTTGCCGGAGGTGCCGTGCCCGAGAACAAATACCAAGACTTCAATCGCCGCTGGGGCCCGCCCGGTGGCGGTGGCCGCCCGCCACGATAAAGCCACATCGAAGCCTCGGCCTTACGAATCGGCGCTCCACAATTGCAGGGGCGCCGATTTGTTACATTTTTGGCAAAAACTCTTGAAAATTTGATTTTTTGACTTAAATTTGCGGTGGACTTAAGCCCCTTGACACCGTGACTTTTGCCCCCGCATAGCCGCCACAATGACACCTATGAGCGCAAGCGGCGCCTATGTGCATTATTAGATTATAGAGCCTATTTTTTGACTTAATTGTGAAATCAAAATCGACAGAGATGAAACCGACAGAGCTAATTGGCAAGGTGAAGCGATTGATAGCGGTAAGCATCGTCGTAGTCCTAAGCTTAAGCGCAGGCCACAAGGCCTTCGCAAGTTTTACGCTTAACAGCACCAACGTGCCCGACGCCACTTTCCGGGCTTACCTCTCCACCCTCACCGGCGTGGCCGAGGGAGGCACCGTCACCGATGCCATCATAGCCGGCGTCACTGAGATTAATTGCCCCGAGATGGGCATTACCGACATGACCGGCATCACCAATTTCACCAGCCTTGAGACAGTGATATGCTACGGAAACAACCTGTCGCGACTCTACACCAGCGATATCGACCACTACACCACTACCAAGACCCTCAAGCACCTCGATTGCCACGGCAACACCAATATGACCGACATCGCCGTGGGCTTCAACATCGCCCTTGAGTATCTCGACTGCTCCGATTGCGCCCTCCCCGGCTCGTCGGCCCTCACCCTCGGCAACTGCACTCAGCTACAATATTTA
>CAMHGU010000084.1 GCA_946184715.1 uncultured bacterium
GGCAACCACGCAATGAATACTCCTCTGCAACTTGCAACTTGCAACGCCCCCGCCAATCCCCCGCCCCCTTTCGGATGCTTACTGTCAAACGAGGGGAGGCAGCTCGCCGTCGAAGACAAAGGTGGCGGGGCCTGAGAGGATTACGTGGCCGTCGGCCTCGCGCCAGTCCACGCTGAGCACTCCGCCGTCCATCAGCACTCGGGCACGGCGCGGGCTTCGGCCCGTGGCCGCGGCGGCTACCGCTGTGGCGCACGCGCCGGTGCCGCACGCAAGCGTAATCCCGCTCCCGCGCTCCCACACTCGCAGCCTGATGCCCTCGGGAGTGATGGTGGCAAATTCAATGTTGCAGCGCTCGGGAAATGCCCGGTGACGCTCCAGCCGCGGGCCTATGCTCGCTACATCGACGCTCTCCACCTCATCCACAAACATCACATAGTGGGGATTGCCCATCGCCACAAAGGTCCCCTCCGGCAGATCTCCGGCCAGGTCGGGACGGTAGAGCAACGGGACCTCAAATCGCGGCTCAAGCATATCGACGGCGACGCTTTCCACGCGTCCGTCGGCATCGACTGTCAGCTCCAGCCGCTTCACGCCCGAGCGCGTCAGCAAGTCGATTGAAGAGGCGGCCGTGTAGCCACGCTCGCGCAAGTATCGGCCTATGCAGCGGCTCGCGTTGCCACACATCAGCCCCTCCGAGCCATCGGCGTTGAAGATACGCATAGTGTAATCGGCCTTCACGCCCTCAGGCGCATGGTCTATGAGGACAAGCCCGTCGGCGCCGATGCCCTTGTGGCGGTCACACCACGTGAGGGCTGCCCGCTCGGGGTCGGCAATGTGGTTGAGGGCGGTATCGACGATGATGAAGTCGTTGCCACACCCGTGCATCTTCGTGAATTTTATGGTCGCTGGGTCGTCGGTCATATTCAATTGAGGTTTATCGGAGTGCAAACATAGGAAATTTGCCTGAAAAATTGTAATTTCGCAACTTGAAATTTCGACATCCAACCAAAAATTACGATTTTCGATATGGGAAAATACGATTTCGACCGATATATTGACCGCCACGGCACCAACTGCAAGAAGACCGACCTGCTCCAGGAGCGGTTCGGCCGCACCGACCTCTTGCCGCTATGGATAGCCGATATGGACTTCGCCGTGTGCCCGGCTATCACCGAGGCGCTCGTGAAGCGGCTCGGCGGCCACCCTATTTATGGATATACTCCGGTGTACGACAGCTATTGGCAGTCGATAATCGACTGGCAGCGGCGCCACTACGGGTGGGAGGTGAAGCGCGAGGAGCTTACCTACCAGTCGGGCGGCGTGACGGCCTTCGGTATGGTAATCAACTTCTTCACGCGTCCGGGCGATAGGATTGTGATTCAGACGCCCGTGTACTACGACTTCAAGGACACTATCGACGGCGGCGACCGCATCACCGTGGAGAACCCGCTGCGGCCCACTCCCGACGGCTTCTTCGAGATGGACCTCGAGGGGCTGGAGCGTATCTTCGCCGAGGAACGCCCCAAGATGATGGTGCTCTGCAATCCGCAGAATCCTATAGGCATAGTGTGGGAGCCGGAGGTGCTGCGCGAGGTGGCGCGCTTGGCGCGTAAGTACGGCGTCATCGTCTTCAGCGACGAAGTGTTTGCCGACCTTACGCTTTTCGGTCATCGCCACACCCCGATGGCTACCGTAAGCGACGACGCGCGAGCCGTGACCATCACCTGCGGCGCCCCTGGCAAGACGTTCAACATAGCCGGCTTCAAAAGCACGTGGCTTATCATCACCAACGAAGAGCTGCGCCGCCCGTTCTATCGCTGGGTGGAGGTCAACGAGCTGCAAAATTCCAACATCGTAGCCTTGCTGGCTACCGAGACCGCCTATCGCTGCGGCGACGAGTGGCTTGCCGAGTGCATCAGCTACCTTGAGGGCAATGTGGATTATGTGGTGAACTTCTGTCGCGAGCGGTTGCCCGAAATCGTGGCCATCAAGCCGCAAGCCACCTACCTGCTGTGGCTCGACTGCCGCGGGCTGGGGCTTGACCACGACGGAGTGATTGACTTCTTCGTCAATGAGGCCCACCTTGCGCTCAACGAAGGCTCGATGTACGGCGCTCCGGGTCGCTGCCATATGCGCCTCAACATAGCCACCCCACGGGCCGTGCTTGAGCAGGCGATGAAGCAGCTTGAGGCGGCCGTCGAGCGACGCCGCCACTAAGCCTTATCAGCGAATTTTGGGCCTGTTTACGGGCGGAGTAGGGCGGCGAGAGCCGTCTGGACTGTCGTCTGCTGCTCGCCGGTGGTCATATTCTTTATCGTGACGGTTCCGGCTTCAAGCTCGCTTTCGCCTATGATAGCCACCCAGGGTATCTGCTTGGCATTGGCGTAGGCCATCTGCTTTTTCATCTTGGCCGCGTCGGGGTACAGCTCGGCCGAGATGCCGGCGCGGCGTAGCTCGGCAATGACGCGGAGCGACTGCGCGGCTTCGCGCTCGCCGAAGTTGACCATCATCACCTCGGTAGTTGAGGCCACCCCCTCGGGGTAGAGATTGAGCTGGTTGAGCACATCGTAGATGCGGTCGGCGCCGAAGCTGATGCCCACGCCGCTGAGGCCGTCAACGCCGAACACACCCGTCAGGTTGTCGTAGCGGCCGCCGCCGGTGATGCTGCCTATCTCCACATCGAGCGCCTTCACCTCAAGGATGGTGCCGGTGTAGTAGTTAAGGCCGCGGGCCAGTGACACGTCAAGCTCCAGCTCGGCCGTGAGGCCTTGTGCTGTGGCCGTGTCGATGACAAAGCGCAGCTCTTCCACACCCTTGGTGCCGATGGCATTGCCGTCGAATACACGGCTGAGGGTGTCGAGCTTCTCGGCGTTGCTGCCGCTTAGCTCAAGGAGGGGGCGGAGCGTGGCCAAGGCCGCATCGTCGAAGCCTTTGGAGCGCAACTCATCGTTGACATTGTCGATGCCGATTTTGTCGATCTTATCGATAGCCACCGTCAGGTCGATGAGCTTCTCGGGCGCGCCCAGCAGCTCGGCTATGGCGCTGAGTACCTTGCGGTTGTTGAGCTTGATAGCCACTCTGATGCCGAAGCGGGCGAAGACGTGGTCGATAAGGCCTATCAGCTCGGTCTCGTTGTAGAGCGAGTCGGAGCCTACCACATCGGCATCGCACTGGTAAAACTCGCGGTAGCGGCCTTTCTGGGGCCGGTCGGCGCGCCACACCGGTTGTATCTGATAGCGCTTGAAGGGGAATTGCAGCTCGTCGCGGTGCTGCACCACATAGCGGGCGAAGGGCACCGTGAGGTCGTAGCGTAGCCCTTTCTCACACATCGCCGAGGTGAGGCGGGGCAGATTGCGTTCGGCAAGGTGTTGCTCACTGACCGAGCGCATGAAGTCGCCGCTGTTGAGTATCTTGAAGAGCAGGCGGTCGCCCTCCTCGCCGTATTTGCCCATCAGTGTGGAGAGGTTCTCCATCGCCGGGGTCTCAATCTGCTGGAAGCCGTAGAGGCGGAAGGCCGTGCGGATGGTGTCGAAGATATAGTTGCGGCGCGCCATCTCGATGGGCGAGAAGTCGCGGGTGCCTTTGGGTATTGAGGGTTTCTGTGTTGACATATATCAGTAGAGGATTAAGAGTTGTGTTATCGGCGGGAAGTGTAAACTGTGATGTAATAGAATAATGTGGCGAGGGAGCTTACTGCGGCCACCACATAGGTGTATGCAGCCCATTTGAGGGCATCGGCGGCGTACTGATGCTGGTCGGGCGGCACGATACCGGTGCGGTCGAGCCAAGCCACGGCACGGCGGCTGGCGTCGATTTCCACCGGCAGGGTCACCACCGAGAAGAGAGCCGTAAGGGCGAATCCTGCGATGCCTATGAGCAGCAGTTGCGGGAACACCTCGATAAGAATCATACCGGCAAGCAGCACCCAGGGGATAAGCTTAGAGGCAAAGGATACCGCGGGGACGAGGGCGGAGCGCAGCCGTAGCGGGGCGTAGCCGGTGGCGTGCTGCACGGCGTGCCCGCATTCGTGGGCGGCCACGGCTGCCGAGGCGATGCTGCAGCGGCCATCGACTATCTCGCTGAGGTTGACGGTCATATTGGCGGGATTGAAGTGGTCGGTAAGCTGTCCGGCCACGGAGCCTACGGTAACGTTGTTGATGCCGTGGTCGCGCAGCATCTGCGCGGCCACTTGGTGCCCGGTGAGGCCATTGAGTAGGGGCATCGTAGAGTATCTCTTCATCTTCGATTGCAGCTTGCTCTGCACCAGCGTGCTGGCGA
Organism: uncultured bacterium; assembly: GCA_946184715.1. Lineage (GTDB taxonomy): Bacteria > Bacteroidota > Bacteroidia > Bacteroidales > Muribaculaceae > CAMHGU01. The sequence continues at coordinate 4,279 of CAMHGU010000084.1, forward strand.
TGGTGACGCCGATGAAGATTATCCAAAAGATGGTGTTAGGGGTAATCATATATTCAATGAGTTAATTGGTTTTCTGAATTGTTGATAGCTGTGCTGTCGGGGCGTGCCGTGGCGGCGCTGTCGGGCGTCGTGGCCTCGGCTTTCTTCTTTCGCTTCTTCAGGAAGTCGAAGGGACGGTCAAACTCGTGCCGGAACACCACGCCCACGCCCTGGGTGGTGAGGGCGTTCTTGATGTAGTAGTTCTGGTCGTTGTAGCGGTTATAGGCACGCAGGCGTATGCTGCCGTTTTTGGTGAGCAGATACTCTACGTCGAAGTCGCCGATAAACGAAGAGCTATTGGCGTTGAGGCTCTTATCGCGATAGCCGAAGTTGCCGTTGAGCAGCAGGCGGTTGTTGAGCAGCGACGAGGAGAGGGCGAGGTCCACCTCCACATCGCTGAAGTCGCCTTTCTGGGTGCGGAAGTTGGGCGCGATGGTCCAGTTCTCGCTTATCTGTCCGAGCATATTGGAGAGCTGCGACGAGATGGTGGAGGAGGCCACGTTGGCCCATTCGCTATTGGTGCTTTGGCCGCCCATATATTCGGGGGTGTAGAATTTGTTGAGCGCCACGAGATATATGATTTGGCGGTTCATCATATCGTCGGTGGAGATGATACTCTTGATGCGTCGCACGGCCTCTTGGGTGAGCGTGGGAAACTCGAGGTCGAAGGCGATATTGGGCTGTCGCATATCGCCCGAGGCCAGCAGGACGGCGTGGACGGGCACGTTGGTGCGGTTGAGGTCGCGGTCTTGGGCAAACGACTGGTCGAGGTCGGTGAGCGAGGCGTTGACGTTGTAGAGCGCGCGGATATCGAGGGTGGCGGTGTAGGGGTCGCCGTTGAAGGCGATGGAGCTGCCGCGGTCGATGGTAAACTCCTTGATGATAATATCTTGGAACGTAAAGGTGTAGGTGCCCTTCTCGAGCTCGTATTTGCCAAACATAGCGAGCTCATCGTCGGTGGAGTTGTAGTTCATACGCAGATTGCCGGTGCCGCGGGCGCGGATTCGGTCGCCGGCCGAGGGGTCCATCACGAGGATTACCTGGGCTGCCGGTGTGGCTTCCACTTGCAGGTTGATGAGCACCTGGGTGGGGTTGCTCTCCTTGGCTTTCACTTTGCGGCGCAGCTGCTGCACTATCTCGGGCTCCGGGTCAGGCTCCGGCTCGGGCTTGGCATCGCGGTCGCGGAAGGTGATGAAGTCGTATTCGTGGGCGGCCGTGGAGCTGCCGAGCACAAAGGTGAAGCGCGAATTTTCCTCGGTGCGCATTCCCACGTCGATGGCCACGAGGCCGGGCTCGCCCTTGAGGAAGGCGGAGCCGGTGCCATATACCTTACCGTACCAGATGCCGTTGAAGCTCTCGTCGGTGTCGTAGCACAGGAGGTTGTCGGCTTCGGTGATGCGGATGTCGAAGCGCGCGTCGTGGAAGGCGTCGTGGGTGACCACGCCGTTGAGCTTGGCGGTGTGGCCCTCATCGTCGCGCAGGGTGATGCCGTTGAGGTCGATGAGGTCGGGGCGGATGTGGACTGAGTCGTCGGTGGTGTAATACACGTTGGTGTAGTCGATTTTCATCCGGAGATTCTCGGCGGCCACATCGCCCTCGAAGTTGATGGTGCTGAACTTGCCGAAGAGGGTGCCGTGGCCGCTGCACTTGCCGGTGATGTCGCTGGAGAAGGCGGCCATATAGGGTAGCAGGAAGCGCACGTCGGTGTGCTTCACGTTGAAGTCGAGATAGAGCGAGTCGAGGGTGGGGAAGATGGAGCCGTCGATGTAGGCGTAGTCGCCGTTGGCTTGCTTGATGTCGGCGTCGAGGGTGATGCCTTTGGTCACGGGGTCCCAGTGGGATTCAATCTCGGCGTCGCCTATTACGCAGCGATTGTAGGCGATGCCATCCACGTGGAGCCTCGGGATGGAGAGCTTGGGGAACTTGCTGAAGGCGTCGCTCACGTAGAACTTTCCGGTGGCCACACCGCCGAATTTCACGTTGTCGATGTCGAGGGCTTCGAAGAGGAAGTCGAGGCTGAGCTGCTCGAGGTCCACGATGAGCTGCTTCTCGGGGTCGTGGCTCAGGGTGCCGTCGATCTTGAGATGCTGACTGCCGCAGTTGCCGCCCACGTTGGTAAACTTCACTTCGCCACCGGCGATTTCCACCTTGGCGGGCATCACCTGCCAGGCGGTGTCGTTGAATATCAGCTGCGTGGGGTTAATGTCGATTAGCGCGTCGAGCTTATGCTCTATGTTGCGCTGGAGCAGCGCCGAGGCCGAGATTTCGCCTTTGTAGGTCGTGGCTTTGTCCATCAGCCATCGGAGATTGGTGTCGATGCGGTCGTCGGCGGCATTGAGGCCTACGTTGAGGGCCACGTTGCCGGTCTTGAGGGGGAACAGGGTGCTGACGTCGGCGGTGTAGAGCTGCAGGCTCTGATTGAGGTGGGCGTTGATGAGGGTGTTCTCCACGAGCTTGTTGCCCTGCTGCAGATAGGGCGCCGAGATGGTGGCGTTGCACTCGCGCTCCGCGGTGTTCATATCGCCCTGCACAGTGATGGGGTAGATGAGGGTGACGGGCAGCTTGAAGAAGCGGGTGAGCTGATTGTCGGGGTGGATGGTGAAGTCGAATACGAAGTCGTTCTCTCCGGCTTGGCTTTGAGCCGCGAGGTCGTCGCCGGGGGCCACAATCGAGGGAATGGCGTGGGAGAGTATCTCTTTGATGGTGGCGGGGAGCGACGCGAAGTGCATCTGCCCCACGATGTTGCCTGAGATGATGTCGCTGTCGATATTCACTTCGCGCTCGCCGTCGTCGCGCTCCGAGGCGTTGATGACGAGTTGCTTATAGGCCAGGCCGTTGCCGTTGTCGTCGAGGAGGGAGAGGTTGCGGATGGTGAGGTCGCCCACGGCGTTGTCGAGGTTGTCGCCCGTGAATTGGGCCACGGCGTCGAGCGTCAGCCGGCGGCCCTGGGCAATGGGCGCATTGGTGAATGGCGAGAGGTCGATGCCGGTGGCGGCGCAGGTGAAGTTGAAGTCGGATTGTGGCCCGGCGAGCGTGGCGGTGCCGTTGAGGTCGAGCTGCGCGGCGTCGTCGTCGATGACTACGGTGCCGCTGTAGGTGTTGGCCGTGGCGGTGACGTCGGCGCTGATGTTGTCGTAGCGGTGGCCGCGGAAGTCGAAGTAGGCGAGGTCGGCCTTTACCGTCCCTTGTGGCTTGCGGCCGGTGATGCTGCCATCCACGGTAATCTCTCCGGCAAAGTTGGCCAGGAGGTCGGGCTTGGCGAGCAAGGTGCCGAGGGCGAAATCGGCGGTGGTGACGTGGCCGCTGATGCTGCGTACGGCGCCACGCTGCGCCGTGGCGGCGTCGAGGTCGAGGGTGCCGAGGTCGGTGGCGATGCGCCCGGCAAAGCGTTGCGCCGCGAGGTCGCCGCCGCCACTGCCGCCCACGGCTACATCGCCGCAGCGCTCTATCATCGAGGCCGTAGCGTCGGGGATAATGGTGAAGCTTCTGATTAACGCGGTGATATAGCGGGCCGTAGCGTTCACGTTGAGGCGCTCGGCATCGAAGCCGAAGCTCTGCTCCTCGCTCGGGAGCGACACCGCGCCGGCCAGGTCGAGGGCGAGCTCGCCATTGGCCGAACTGATGTTGAGCCGCTTCACGGCGATGTGGCGCAGCGAGGCGTCAACGTCGGCTTCGATGGCGAGGCGGTCGGTGAGGCGCGCCAGTGGCGGCGCTATGGCGCGCAGGTCGGACGGGGTGACGTAGCTCTCGCTGATGCGCACCGGGAATGTCGCCGTCTTGACGCCCTCGCCTATGCGGTTGAGTGAGGGGTAGGTGAACGACAGCGGGCCTATCAGCAGCTTGCTCTGCGGCAGCTCCACGCGCAAGTCGGCCACTGAGGCACGTTGCGCCCCGATGTCGAGCTTGGCGCTGAGCGATGTCAGCTGCAAGCCGCTGCGCTCGGCAAAGGCCAGCCGCTTGATGCGGACGTCGTAGTGCTCATTCGAAATCTGAGGCAGTACGATGTCGGCCTTGAGGTCACTGATAGCTATGTGACGCGGGTCGAAGACACCGTCGGGCCGCTGCGGCTCGCTCTCGATGTCGTAGCTCAGCCGACTCTTGCGTATCACCACGTTGTGGAGCGTCACGTCGTAGAGCGTAGGCGGCTTGTTGGGGTCCTTGCTGCGCAGCGCGTCGATGACAAATTGGATGTTGAGCGGCGACTCGGGGGTGGCTTTCTTCAGTCGTGCGTCGAGCCCTATGATTTCGGCGAAGGTAAACACGATGCGGCGCTTGAGTATCAGGTTGTAAAGACTCACTCCGGCTCCCACCTTATCCACGCGCGCTATGGTGTCGCCATTGGCAGGGTCAATCATCGCCACGTCCTTGGCAATCACCTGATTGAACGGCGAGATGTCAACATCGCCTATATTCACTGTCGCCGTAGTAAGGCGTGAAAGCTCCGCCTCGCCTATGCGGCGCACGCGGTCTTGCACACTCGGCAGATTCAGAAGCACATACGCCAGCGCCACGATAGCCACCGAAGCCACTATCAAGGTCACGGCAATAGTCCTGACTACGCGATATATGTTGTAAAGCCTACTACGCATAACATTGCAATCTACAAAGTTACGAAAAATTTCCCGCCCATCCCCCTCCCGCCCCCATTTTCCCATC
>CAMHGU010000085.1 GCA_946184715.1 uncultured bacterium
CTGTGTAGTGAAAGCTACACAGAACTCCAAATTTTACGCCAATTTTTGGAATTGCGTTCCAAATTTTACGCCAATATTTGGAATTGCATTCCAAATTTTACGCCGGCGGCTCGATGGCGGTATCGGCCGTTTGCTCTCGTCACGGTCTCATACCGAGGAGGAGCGTAACGGTGTCACGGTTTCATACCGAGGTGGTGCATAATGAATGCGAACACGTCGGTGTACTCGTCGATCTGCTTGCTGATGGGCTTGCCGCCGCCGTGGCCGGCTTTGCTGTCGATGCGGATGAGCTTTGGCTGCGAGCCGGTGTCGGCAGCTTGGAGCGTGGCGGCGTATTTGAACGAGTGGGCGGGGACCACTCGGTCGTCGTGGTCGGCGGTGGTGACGAGGATTGCCGGATAGGGGGTGCCGTCGTTCTTGATGGTGTGGAGTGGCGAGTAGCGACGCAGGTAGTTGAACATCTCGGGCGAGTCGTCGCTGCGGCCATAGTCGGCGGCCCAGTTCCAGCCGATAGTAAACTTATGGTAGCGGAGCATATCCATCACGCCCACTTGCGGCACTGCCACTCGGAAGAGGTCGGGGCGCTGGTTGACGACGGCGCCCACGAGGAGGCCGCCGTTGCTGCCGCCGTTGATGGCGATGTGGGCAGCATCGGTGTAGCGCTGCTTGATGAGGTACTCGGCTGCGGCGATGAAGTCGTCAAATACGTTCTGCTTGCGCAGCTTGGTGCCGGCTTGGTGCCATTCCTCGCCGTATTCGCCGCCGCCGCGGAGGTTGGCCACGGCCCAGATGCCGCCGGCCTCGACAAAGGCGAAGCGGAACGCGCTGAAGGCCGGGTTGAGCGAGATGTTGAAGCCGCCGTAGCCGTAGAGGAACACGGGGTTGTGGCCGTTGCGCTTGAGGCCTTTGCGATAGGTGAGAAACATATGTATCATAGTGCCGTCCTTAGAGGGGTAGAACACCTCTTCGGTGGTGTAGTCGTCGGGGTTGAAGGCCAGGGCGGGCTGGGTGAGGATAGTGGCCGTGTTGCTCTCCATATCGTAGCGATAGATTGTGGCGGGGCGGGTGAAGGAGGTGAGGGTCATAAACACCTCGTCGTCGCCTTTCTTAGAGGAGAAGCCCACGTCGCCCACGATGGGGAGCTTGATGTCGCAGAGCTTATGGCCGTAGCGGTCGTAAAGCTCGGGGTGGGAGGAGGCGTCGCGGTCGTAGTAGGCGATGATGCGGTCGCCGGCGAGCTGCGCGCCGCCCAGCACATTGGCGCGCTCGGGAATGATGGTGCTCCAGGTGTGGGCGGGTATCGACTTGATTGAGGTGGCCACGAGCTTGCCCATCGGGGCGTCGCTATTGGTGGAGAAGTAGATGGTGTCGCCCACGTGGCCTATGCAGTTGAAGTCGTCGTGGAGGCGGTCGAAGATGAGTGTCCACTCCTTGTCGCCCTTGGCGAGGTCGCGGAAATATACGTTGTTGCCGTGGCCTTCGCTTTCGTAGAGGAGCATAAAGCTCTCATCGTCGGCCACTTCCACCGAGTAGAAGCGGAGCGGGAATGCGGGGTTCTCGTATATGAGGGTGTCGGCCTTCTGGGGCGTGCCGAGGCGGTGGTAATATACCTTCTGGCCCTGGTTTTCGGCCGAGAGGTCGGTGCCGTCGCCGGCGGGGTCGTAGGCCGAGTAGAAGAAGCCGTCGCCGAGCCATTGGGCATCGGTGAATTTGGCCCATTCGATATGGTCGGTGAGCTGGTTGCCGGTGGTGAGGTCGATGACGTAGATTTCATTCCAGTCGCTACCGGAGCGGGAGATGACGTAGGCCATATATCGGCCGTCGTGGGAGAAGTTGATGCGCTGCAGGGCCACGGTGCCATCCACCGAGAGGGTGTTGGGGTCGAGGAGCACGCGTGGCTCATCGGCGAGCGATTCCTGCACGTAGAGCACCGACTGGTTTTGGAGGCCGGAGTTGCGGTAGGTGTAGTAGCGGCCGTGGCGCTTGAACGGGGCTGAGATCTTGGGGTAGTTGATAAGCTCGGTGAAGCGCTTGCGCAGCTTGTCGCGGCCGGGGAGCGCGTCGAGGTAGGAACGCGTGAGCTTGTTCTGCTCTTTCACCCAGGCGGCGGTGGCTGCCGAGGTGTCGTTCTCGAGCCAGCGATAGGGGTCATCTACTTGGGTGTCGAAGTAGGTATCGACGGTGTAGTCCTTGGCCGTGGCGGGATAGCTGAGGGGCGTTTGGGCCTGTGCTGCTGTCATCATTATGAGAGCTGAAGCGATAAGGAGTGATTTTTTCATTTTAGCGAGAAGTAAAAGTCGAGCATCTCCTTAGCGGCGGCGAAGGAGGTCTGCTTGTTGGTTAATATGCGTTGCTCCCGCTCGTGGAGCATTTCTTCGATGGTGGGGTTGTTGTAGAAGCGGTTGCGGAGGTTCTCGTTGATGGTTTCGTACATCCAGTATTTCTCCTGCTCGGCGCGGCGCTCTTCGAAGTATCCGTTGCGCTTCACGAAGGCGAAGTAGCGGTCGACCATATCCCATACCTTGTCGATGTTGAGCTCGAAATATCCGGAGTAGGTGAGCACTTCGGGCTGCCAGCCGCTGGGGGGCAGCGGGAAGAGGTGCAGAGCCGAGCGGAAGTGGCCTGCGGCGAGCTCGGCGGCCGGGATATTCTCGCCGTCGGCTTTGTTGATGACGATGCCGTCGGCCATCTCCATAATGCCGCGCTTGATGCCTTGCAGCTCGTCGCCGGTGCCGGCGAGCTGGATGAGGAGGAAGAAATCGACCATCGAGTGGACGGCGGTTTCGCTCTGCCCTACGCCCACGGTCTCGACGAAGATGTTGTCGTAGCCGGCGGCCTCACATAGCACTATGGTCTCGCGGGTTTTGCGCGCCACGCCGCCGAGGGAGCCGGCCGAGGGGCTGGGGCGGATGAAGGCGTTGGGGTGGACAGCGAGGCGTTCCATACGGGTCTTGTCGCCGAGGATGCTGCCCTTGGAACGCTCGCTCGAGGGGTCGATGGCCAGAACGGCAAGCTTGCCGCCTCGCTTGAGCACGTGGAGCCCGAACACATCGATCGAGGTGCTCTTGCCGGCGCCGGGCACGCCCGTGATGCCTATGCGGCGCGAATTGCCGGTGAAGGGCAGGCACTTCTCTATCACCTCCTGCGCCCGCTGGTAGTGGTCGGCGTTTTGGCTCTCGATGAGGGTCACGGCCTTGCTGAGCATCGTGATGTTGCCCTTGCGGATGCCTTCCACAAATTCCGACACCGTGGGCATAGGCGGCCGGCGCTTCGGCTTCAGATACGGGTTGACTTGCGGCGGCATCTCCACTCCGCTATTGACCGTCAGGCCGGCATATTGGTCGTCGTTCTCGGGGTGATGTAGATCATCGTGATGGGTATGGTCGGGGGTTTGCATAGAGCGAGGGTATTAGAATGAGGTTATTTATCAAGGAGCGGGGGTTGCACCGGGCGAGGTGTAGGGATGTCTGGCTCAGGGTGTCGGTAGCGTGGCATAATCTCGGCGCGTACTTCGATGGGTATGTTCGGGCGGCCCACGTCGTTGCACAGCAGCAGGAGGCGGCCTGTGAAAAAGCGGCTCGGCGACGGCTTGAGGGCGTCGAGGTTGAGGCTAATCTCCACTTCGGCCGATTGTCCCGGCTCGAGCGTCAGGCGGTCGGGGCTGGCGGTGAGGGCCGGGTCGTAGCTTACGATGCGGCGCACCTCGAGGCGCCCTTTGCCCACGTTCTTGACGGTGAAGAAGCGGCCTATGTTGCTCACGACGCTGTGGTTGCCCGACACCTCGGGCAGGGTCACCACTGCGGGAATGTCGCTGATGCGGGGCGGCTTGGCGAGCATCGAGGCCGGGAAGAATGCCACGTCCTCCGAGAGGAGCGCGATGGCTTCGATGGTGCCGGTAGTCACCTGCCCCGAAGCGAGATTTCGCACTTTTACCCCGATGGTATCGGTGGTTATTCCCCATTCGGGATTCTTGCCGCTCTCGTAGAATACGGTGATGGCGATGGTGGCGCCGGGCGCGGCGGTGTCGGGGACACACATCGGCTTGAGGTGCTTAGGCACATCGGTAAAGGCGATTTCGATGGAATCGTGGGAGGCGTTGTAGCCGCGGAGGGTCTGCATCGGGGAGCGTCCTTTGTGGATTTCCTCGTAGGCGAGGATGCGGTTGGCAAGCCGAAAATCGCCGATAGCATCGGGGTATTTTGCCCGTACGGTGTGTTCGGCGCCTATCACCACGCCCTCCATCGTGAGCACGTGGCGCTTGGGCTCGGAGGTGACATACACGATTACCTGTTTCTCAAACGGGCCTGGCCGTCCTTCGGGGTCGTAGATTACGGTGACGCGGCCGGTGTCGCCCGGCGCTATGGCGCGCTTGGAGTAGCGGCCGGCGGTGCACCCGCAGGTGGGGCGCACGTCGGTGATGGCCACATCGTCAGTGCCGCGGTTGACGAAGGTCAGCTCGCGGCTCGCCTTGCCCAGGTCCTCATCGATGGTGCCGAAGTGGGCTATGGTGTCGGTCCAGCTGATTTGTGCCGAAGCCATCACGGCTCCGGCAATCATAGCTGCCGCCAGTGCCGGGGCTCGCAGCTTCATTGCGCTTGCTTGGCTTCGGGATTGACGCTACCGCATATTATGAGGGTGACGCGCTTGGAGCCGGCGTTGGTACGAACGCGGATATCCTTGCGGAACGGCCCGGGGCGACCTTTGGGGTTGTAGGTCACTTTGATGACGCCTTTCTCGCCCGGCTGCAGGGGCTTCTTGGGAAATTCGGGCTTGGTGCAGCCGCACGATGCCACCGCGTCGATGATAATCAGGGGAGCCTTGCCGGTGTTGGTAAACTCAAATTCGCAGCTTACCTTGCCGCCGTTCTCGGCGATGTAGCCGAAGTCGTGCTCTTTCTCTTTGAAGTTGATTTCAGCCTTGTCGGCATTGTCCTGGGCCATCACGGCGATGGCGGTCATAACCACGAGGCTGAGTAGAAGAATTGTACGTTTCATATCTATAGATTTTTACGTTTTAGTACGATTGAAGGGTCGCAATCAGTCATTAGACTGCGAAGCCACTGCAAAGTTACACAACAGCCGTGGCAAAAACAAATCGGAAGAGAAGATTGGCCTGAAACCTGGAATCGGGCTATGTCACAGGTCGAGGCGGAAGAGGGAGAAGTTGACGCTGCCGTAGGCGCGGTGCTGCCAGAAGTGGGGCAAGGCGCTGAAGTCGTGGGCTTTGGAGTGCTCTACTACCACGATGGTGTCGGGCTTGAGCATCGCCGAGTTGAGTATCTTGGAGGGTATGTCGGCGAAGCCCGGGAGGTCGTAGGGCGGGTCGGCAAAGATGATGTCGTATTTCTCGGCGGTGCGCTCTATGAAGCGGAAGGCATCGCCTTTTACCACGTTCCAGTGCTTCTCCTCGCCGAGCTGGCGGCATATTTGGCTGATGAAGCGGTATTGAATGGCGGCCAGCTCCACTGAGGTGACGCGCTCGCAGCCGCGGGAGAGGAACTCGAGGCTTATGGCTCCGGTGCCGGCGAAGAGGTCGAGCACGTGGAGGCCTTCGAAATCCTCATAGTTCTCGAGCACGTTGAAGATGTTCTCGCGGGCGAAGTCGGTGGTGGGGCGAGCGGTGATGTTGCGGGGCACATCGAAGCGTCGGCGGCCGTATTTGCCTCTTACTATTCTCATATCGACAGTATCATAAGGTCGAGTGGATAATTCATAGCGTCGGCGCCGCGGGCGGCGAGCTCGGCGGGCGGAATTGCGGGCATCACCACTTGGACGAAGTGACGCAGGCGCTCCTCGATGGCTTGCCGCGGTGCCGTGTCGCCGGCAATCTCGATGATGGCGGTGGCGGCGTCGAAGTCGGTGAGCTTGAGGAGGCTGAGGATGAAGAAGGCGGCATCGTCGGGGTGGCGGAAGTCGAAGACGTTGGCGGCGTGGAGCAGGGTGCCGTCGGCGGCGATTACGGCAATGCGGTTGCCGGTGACCATAGCGGCAATGAGGCGGTGACGGTCGGGGGCTACCATATAGCGGGCGAGCACCGAGAGGGGGTGGTGCAGCCGGCTGTTGGGCCAGGTGCGGCGGGCGAAGCCGAGCAGGCCCGGCTCGGTGCCGAAGACGACGGCCATCTCGCTCTGTCCGAGCTTCGCGGCCTCTACGTCGCCGGTGAATTGCGGCACTGCGGCTTGCAGGAGCTGCAGACGGCGCTGAGGGTCGGCGGCCAGCGGCTCGGGCACGATGGTGATGGAGGGTGTATCGACGATGATATCCACTCGGGCGAAGTCGTCGACGAGCGGCGCGGCCTCGTCGGCATAGATGGCGTCCTCGATGCGCCGTAGCCACGGGGCGTTGCCGGGCGGGAGCGCGAGGCGGCCGGCGTGCCACTGCGGGCCTCCGGCGGCCGGGGTGAGGCAGTAGCACAGCTCGTCGCGCCCGAGGCGCAGTGTCAGCCGCCAGAGCGTGGGATTGTCGAGCCGCGTCATTGCTTTACCTCTTTGTTGCGCAGGTGAGAGCCTGTGGTACGCGCTATGTTGCGGTAGTACTCGTCGTTGTAGCCGGGGAAGTCGGGCGAGGCGGGGTAGTTGTCACCGGTGCGCAGGAATTGCCCGTTGCTCTCTTTCTTGCGGTTGCCGTCGAGGTACTTCACGAGCAGGAACTCGGCGAGCTCGCGGTAGCGCTTGGTGGCGCTCTCGGCTTGCTCTATGGTGTAGTCGTTGAGCAGCGTGATGGCCTTGCCGGGGTTGGTGCCATAGAGGGCTAAGGCCTCCTTCTCAATCTTGGGCTGGTTGACGGCCAGGCTGTCCTCGATGGCGTTGAGCACCTTGTTGATGTCGCCTATCATCAGCGAGTAGCGGCCGTAGGCCTGATTGGCTACCATATTGTTGACCCAGAAGGCGGCGTCGGGTGAGTAGGTGAGGATGTCGCCGTTGCCCACGGCGTAGCTGTGCGGTATCCGGGTGATGGAGCAGTACATCGGGAGGTAGGGGGCCGTGGCAGCATCGTCAACGCCAAACCAAAGCACGCCGCCTATGGCGTTGGGCAGCGAGGCGCGCATCTGTGCCACGAAACTGAAGCCGGTCTGCTGTGTGGCTGTGGCGCGCTCGTTGAAGTACTCCACGCTATCTACCTTGAAGGTGAGCGGGCGGAAGCGGTAGGGGCATTGCCAGGGGCCGGCGCCTATGTCGTGGGTCATATCCATGGGGGTGCCCTCGAAGTGGTCGCGCATTCCGCTCTGCATATCTCTTACCGAGAGCTTATGCTTGGGGCGGAAATATAGCGGCATCACCTCGGCGCCCTCTTCGGCCATAATCCAGGGGAGGTAGCGGTCCATACCATCGACGTGGTGGTTGAAGAACGCCCAGGCGCGGCCGTCGCAGCCTCGCAGGGCCAGATAGTCGGCCGGTGCGTAGGCGCGCGAGAAGTCGAAGTCGGCGTCCTTGCCGCTGTACCAGCCTTTGCTGCGGGCAAACGACACCACGTCGGGGCTATAGCGGCAGTTCTTCTTGTCGGCGAATGGTATCTTGTGGATACGTGAGTGGTTGGCGTGGGCCGAGATGCAATCATCGGGGATGCGAATCGCTACCCACACTGCGCCTTTGGAGCCGGGGCCTTTGCCCACCATCTCCATCACCCACACCTCGCGGGGGTCGGCTATGGAGAACGACTCGCCCTCGCTGCAGTAGCCGTATTTGTCCACGAGCGAGGTCATGCAGTCGATAGCTTCGCGGGCGGTGGTGCAGCGCTGCAGGGCGATGTAGATGAGCGAGCCGTAGTCGATGATGCCGGTGGTATCCACCAGCTCGTGGCGCCCGCCGAAGGTGGTCTCGGCGATGGTGAGCTGGTGTTCGTTCATGTTGCCCACGACGTTGAAGGTGTGGGGCGCTTCGGGAATGGCGCCCAGGCGGCGGTTGGAGTCCCACTCGCGTATCTCGCGCATCGTGCCTTTGGGGTGGTCGGCGGCGGGGAAGTGGTACAGCTCGCCATAGAGCACGTGGCTATCGGCGGCATAGGTTACGAAGGTGGAGCCATCCACGGTGGCGTCGCGGCCGGCAAGGAGGTTGGTGCAGGCCAAGGCGGTGCCGATGGCCGCTACCGAGAGCAGAGAGGTGAGAGTTCGTTTCATATCTATGTCGGTTTTTTGATTTTATTCGGGTTGTTCCACCACCACGGTTACTACATATCCGTCGAAGAGGTCGCAGCGCGATTCGGCGGCGAAGACGCGGCCTTCGGTGCTGCGGGTCTCGCGGCAGCGGTAGCGGCGCAGGCCGCTGCTGAAGTCGAGAAGCAGCTGCGTGCGGAAGTCCACACGGTCCTCGGGGATAGCCTTGAATAGCGCCTCTTTGGCAGTCCAGGCCACGAGGTGGGCTTGCCCGTCGGCGGGCATGATGTATTCGGCTTCGGCGTCGTTGACGTATTTGCGGCGCACGCGTATGGCCTTGTCGGCGGCATATTCGATGTCGATGCCCACGCGCGCCTCGGCATTGATGGCCAGCATCACGTAGTCGCCTGAATGGGTGAAGCTGATATACTCGGCGCCTGAGGCCAGATAGGGCGCGCCGTGCTCGTTGTGGCATAGCTCGTAGCCGGCGGGGTAGGCGTGGTGGAGCAGGAGATGCTCGGCGGTGAGCTCGCGGATGGCTTTGGCGCAGCCGTCGATGTGTATGGCGGGGTTGACGCCGGCCAGAAGCCGCGTAAGCTCGTCGGCGCTCTCGGTGAGCTGCCACGTTACTACTCGGGTGCCCCGGAGGGCGGTGATGTCGCTGATGATGGGCATATCGGAGGTCAGTTATTGTCGGGTGATGGGGCCGCCGGACGGTCTATTACCACTTTGATGCTGGCGATGCGGTGACGCGCGATTTTTAGGACGGTGAAGTGGCACTGGCCGCAGTCGATCTGCTCGTTGACGGCCGGGAAGTCGCCTTTGATTTCGAGGAGCA
>CAMHGU010000086.1 GCA_946184715.1 uncultured bacterium
GCCGGCGACAGCAACAACAACCGCTACTCGGTCACCTTCGTCGATAACCACGACACCTATCGCGACCACAACAAGATGAGCAACGGCCACAACGAGCTGGCCGCCAACGCCTTCATTCTTGCCATGCCCGGCACGCCCTGCATCTTTCTCAAGCACTGGCAGGCCTACAAGGGCGAGATTGCCAAGATGATTATCGCCCGCAAGGCCGCCGGTATCACCAATACCAGCCAAATCACCCGCCAGGAATCAGTCAACGGCGGCTACGTGATTGAGGTGAGAGGCTCCAAAGGCTCGGTGCGCTGCATCAGCGGCTACGTGACCGGCCTCGACGACACAGGCTGGAAAGCCGTCTCCACCGGCAACGCCACCAATCAGAACTATGCCTACTACGTAAGCTCCAACGTCAATCTCGACGAGATCCCTGACGTTCCCACCCCCGACCCCGGCACTACGATACCTCCCGAGGCCACTTACGTGGAAGGCAAGACCTTCTGCTACTTTGAAGCGCCCGCTTCGTGGAGCGGTAGTGTGAACATCTGGGCCTGGAACGATGCCGTGAACTTTACCGGCGCCGAATGGCCCGGTGAGGCAATGACCAAAGTGACCTCGCTGAGCAACGGCAGCACCCTCTATCGCTGGGTTTACAACGGCTCGGCGACCGACCTGCCCACAGGTGTAGTCTTCAACTGCGACAACGGCTCCACCCAGACCGACGACTTCTCCTTCACCAATGGCGGCTACTACACCTCCACCTCGATGGCCGGCACCATCACCAAGGAGAATGGCGGCGGTGGCGGTGGCGACGAGCTGCCCTCAATCGCCGTGGCAATGCCCGGCAAGACCTATGCCTACTTCGAAGCGCCCGCCACTTGGGGCAGCGATGTCAAGGCCTGGGCTTGGAACACCACCGAATCGTTTACAGGCGCGGAATGGCCCGGCGTAGCCTGCGAGAAAGTAGGCTCACTGCCTTCGGGCAATAGCGTTTGGCGTTGGGTTTACGACGGCGCTCTCACCGACCTGCCCACCGGCATCGTCTTCAACTGCGATGGCGGCGTTACCCAGACCGACGACTTCCAATTCATCAATGGCGGATACTACAACGTCAGCCGCTATGTAGCCACCGTAGATGGCGAAGGCGGTGGTGGCGGCGACGACCCCACTCCGGGCACGAGCCTTCCGTCGATAGCAACGTACGTTGACGGCAAGACCTTCGCCTACTTCGAAGCGCCCACATCGTGGAGCTCCGATGTAAAGGCGTGGGCTTGGAATGATGCCGCCTCCTTCACCGGCGATGCTTGGCCCGGCGCCGATTGCGAGCGCGTGGGCGCCCTCACCACAGGCAATGTACTCTACCGCTGGATTTACAACGGCAGCGAGAGCGGAGAGCCCACCGGCATCGTCTTCAACTGCGAGAGCGGCAACACCCAAACCGACGACTTCCAATTCGTCAACGGCGGCTACTACAACGCATTTGAGCGTGTGGGCGTAGTCACCAAAGAATCGGGCATTGAGCGCATCGACGCCACCAAGGTCATCATCAAAGTGACCGACGGATATGTGACCGTGACCGGCGCGCGCAGCGTGGCTATCTACAACCTCGCCGGCATCCGCGTGGCTTCGGGCAACAACGCCCGCCTTGCCGCAGGCACCTACATCGTAGTGGCCGATGGCCACGCCACCAAGATCGCAATCCGATAAAGCGTGAAAATAACCTAACCATTCACGGATATGAAACGATGTCTATTAATCGCCATTACCCTCCTCGGCGCCTGGGCTGCCACCCGGGCGCAGGGGTGGCCTGCCAACTACGGCGGCGTGATGCTGCAAGGCTTCTATTGGAACTCCTTCGCCGACAGCCGATGGAGCAAGCTCACCTCTGAAGCCGAGGAGTTATCCAAGTACTTCGACATCCTCTGGGTGCCCAATTCGGCCCAGCCGGCCGATGGTCCCACGGCCGAAAATATGGGCTACACCCCCGCCCTGTGGTTCAACCACAACTCAATATTCGGCACCGAGGAGCAGCTCCGCACCATGATTGCCACCTATAAGCAGAAAGGCACCATAGTGATGAACGACTGCGTCCTCAACCACAAGGACGGCTCCAACTCCTGGGTGTATTTCCCCGATGAGAGCCGCGACGGGTACACCATCACCTGGGACAACACCAACTACTCCGGAATATGCCGCAACGACGAGTGCAACTCCAACGGCTACTCTACCACCGGAGCCAACGACACCGGCGAGAACTTCGCCGGTGCCCGCGACCTCGACCACACCAACTCGAAGGTGCAGGAGAATTGCAAAACCTACGTCCGCTTCCTCGTCGATTATCTCGGCTATGGCGGCCTACGCTACGACCAAGCCAAAGGCTTCGATCCCAAGTACAACAAAATGTACACCGAAGCGTGCAAGGTGAAATACTCTGTGGGCGAATACTTCGATGGGCAGTACGGCCTCGTCACCGGCTGGATCAACGGCACCGGCAAGACCTCGGCCGCTTTCGACTTCCCCCTGAAGTTCAAAATCAACGACGCCTTCAATAACAACAATTGGAGTGTCCTCTCCGATAAGGGCGTGGCAGGCGACCCCAATATGAGCCAATGGGCCGTGACCTTCATCGACAACCACGACACCTACGAGGACCACAACAAGATGGGCAACACCGCCAATATGCTGGCCGCCAATGCCTTTATCCTCGCTATGCCCGGCACCCCCTGCATCTTCCTCAAGCACTGGCAAGCCTACAAGGAGGAGATAGGCAAGATGATTCTGGCCCGCAAAGCCGCCGGTGTCACCAACACCAGCACCATCACCTATCAGGGCGAATGGGGCGGCGGCTATCGCCTCGAAGTGGAAGGCTCCAACGGCACCATACGTTGCCTCAGCGGCTACGTGACCGACCTCGACGACACTGGCTGGACACCCGTGTCGATAGGCAACTCCACCAATCAGAACTACGCCTTCTACGTGAGCAACAACGTGGTAGTCGATTACAACAGCTCCACCGAAGCCCCCGCCGAGGCCACCTACGAAGCCGGCAAAATCTTCGCCTACTTCGAAGCCCCGGCTTCATGGAAGACCGATGTCAAAGCCTGGGTGTGGAACGCCGACAACGACAACGAGAACTTCACCGGCGGCACCTGGCCCGGCCAAGCCCTCACCAAGGTGACCACCCTGCCCAACGGCAACACCTTATATAAATGGGTGTATTCAGGCTCCTCCACCAATCAGCCCACGGGCGTAATCTTCAGCTGCAACAGCGGCAACACCAAGACGTCCGACCTCGACTTCGCTAATGGCGGCTACTACACCATCTACAAGCGAATCGACACCGTCACCGGCACCGACATTGATGACGAAACCGACGAAATCCCCGCTATCGCCACCTATGTAGCCGGCAAGACCTTTGCCTACTTTGAAGCTCCCTCCACCTGGAGTAGCGACATCTGCGCTTGGGCTTGGGGCGATGAAGGCGACTACTGCGGCACCTGGCCCGGCGCGGCGATGGAGAAGGTGGGTACCCTCCCCTCAGGCAGGACTGTATGGCGCTGGGTATATAACGGCGACTTCTCTTCGCTGCCCAACGGCATCCTCTTCAACAGCAGCAACGGAGCCACGCAGACCACCGACTTCGACTTCGTAAACGGCGGTTACTACACCACCTCGAAGCTCGTGGGCGCCGTAAGCGCCGACAACGTGCTACCCGACGACATCCAGGGTTTAGAGCCTCCCGCCTCCAAGTTCACCGTCTATGTGAAGAGCAACACCGCTAAGCCCTACATCTACGCCTGGAACGACAATGGCACCCTCTCAAAGAAATGGCCCGGCACTCAACTGACCTCCACCAAGCATCTGCATGGCCAAGACTGGTACTACTTCGACTTCGAGGAAGGCCCCGTCAACGTCATCTTCAATATGGGCAGCGACGCCACCAAGACCGAAGATATAAAGGGCATCACAAAGAATATATTCTACGAGTACTCTTCCACAAGCAAGAAAGCTACCGACGTGACCAACACCATTACCACCGACAATGGCGGCTCCACTACCCTCTCGGGCTATGCCAAGTACGTAAGAGGCAAGCTCTTCGCTTACTTCGAGGCGCCCACATCGTGGGACGAGGACGTGACGGCATTCGCCTGGGGCACGGCCGGAGCTTACAGCGATGAGTGGCCCGGTACAGCCCTCGTCAAGGCCGGCACCGCCAAGAGCGGCAATAAGTTATGGCTATGGACCTACGACGGTTCGCTCGAGGGCCAACCCGACGGCATCGTCTTTGCCTCCAGCGCCGGCAGTATCCAAACCGGTGACCTCGCATTCGTCAACGGCGCTTACTACAATGCGGCCAACATCGTTGCGCTCCTGCCCGAGCCGGCTACAGTGATGGGCGACCTCAACGGCGACGACGCCGTGGATGGCAACGACGTGTCGATTCTGCTTGAGATGGTACTTGCAGGTGGCATCACCGATGCCCAAATTGCCGTGGCCGACATCAACGGCGACAACGCCGTGGACGGAAACGACGTCTCGGCTCTCCTCGAGATGGTCCTCGCCGGCAATTGACACGGCTCGTACGAAACCATATAATAGCGAGAGGCTCCAGGGATTTCCGGAGCCTCTCGCTGTTTGTTGGCAAGGTCAATGCTCGATGGTGTAGCCGTGCATCAAGGCGTAGAGAGAGAGGCCGGAGATGGAACGGATACCGAGCTTTGCCACTATGTTCTTACGATGAGTTAGCACGGTGTTGACACTGATGCAGAGGCGGTCGGCGATAGCTTTATTTGACAAGCCGCTCGCCACGAGAGTGAGCACATCGCGCTCGCGTTGCGACAGCTCGGAAGGCGCCGCGGCAGCAACGTTGCTTAAACCGTCGATACGCCGCTGGAGCAGCTCGAGCCAATCCTCAAGGGGCTGACGCGAGCAGATGCAATCGGGGGCAGCCGCAGGTGTGTCGGTGATGATAACGGTGCGGCCACGGCGTGGCAGAAAGAACGCCGGCCGCGAGGCGTAGGTGCCGGCATCTACAAGGTAAAGTCCACAATCCCCCACCTCATTGCTCTCGGGAGCGGCTATCGTAGCCTCAATGCCGAAATAGTTGCTCAGCATTGCTGCCAGCCCTTGAGCCTGCAGGGTGTCGCTACATAAGATGGCTACTTGCGGTGTCATATCTTGGACTGTGCTTGAATCGACGGATAAAGAAGGCGGACGCGAAGGCGGTTGTTGTTGACCACATCGTGGCGCAGTCCTACGATACCCATAATAACGGCCTGACACAATCGCCGGTCGTAGTCGCCCGAGAGGTGCTTCACCATCATAGTGAGGAGGTCGAGCAGCTTGTCTTCGATAAGTGCATCGGCATTGTGCATCGCTTGCACTTGGCTATGACTCAGCGGCTTCGTCTCGGCAAGGAGGCGAGAGTCATCTTCGATGCGGCCGGCAATCTCGGCTTGCAACTCCTTGAAGAAACCGAACATCAGCGCGAGGTTGTTGTTGGCGCCATTGTCCTTGGCGAGCATCATTCCGAAGTGGCGCTCAATGGTGGGCAGGTGGAAATGGGCGTAGGAATTATTGGCCATCATCAGATAGCGGACGATAAGCGAGATGTCGAAGGAGCGCAGCCGACTCTCGGGGAAGTAGTCGCGATTGAGAAAGGTGTTGAGGATGGTGGCGAGAAACTCTGGGTTGACGTCGGTGACGCGGCATAGGCCGGCGAGGGTGTTGTCGCCGAGGCCGAGGTCGATGCCGAAGCGATTGAGAACGGTGATAATCTCGGGGTGAGCTATCACGGTGTCGGCAATGCGGGTTTCAGGGGTGATGAGAAGCATAGGCTGATAAATTAGTGGCGATAGGTAGCCGTAGGGGTTATGATGATGTCGAGCACGGCATCGTGCGGCTCGATAGGGATTTCGGGAATGACTTGACGGTCGAGGGCTACACCTATTGTAGCGAAAGAGGCTCGGCGGAGCAAGCGGTCGTAATATCCGCGGCCACGCCCGAGGCGCTCGCCGCGAGTGGTAAACGCCAGCCCGGGCACTATGGCAAGGTGAAGCGTATCAGGCTCCACTGCAACGCCCGTAGGCTCCATAATGCCGAATTCTCCTTCCGTCAGCTGCCCGTCGGCTATCGCGGCTATCTCCAGCTCATCCCCCACCACTCGGGGCAGAAAGAGTTGCTTGTCGCGGCGATGACGCTCTATGAAGCTTGCTGTGGGCAGCTCATCGGGCAATGAGGCATAGAGGAGCACGGAGCGGGCTTGCTGCCATTCGGGAGTAGCCTCCACGCGGCGCCACACTGCCTCAGCCTGCTCGGCCGTGACCGGCTGCTGCCGCGACTGCTGCCGCATAGCGTGCCTTATGTCACTTTTTCTTTGCATCAGTCTTGGACCGCTCGGGCATTATGGGGAAGCGAGCCTTTCCGCTCTTGAGCGATTTCAGTGCGGTCTGTACCACCTTATCAGTGGCGTTATAAACCTCGTAGTAGTGCGACATATCATATACATCGCGCACAATAAGCGCTTTCAACTGATTGACAATGAGCGGCTTGGATATGTTAATATAGTACCAGCGCTTGGGAATGCCATTCTCGGCGGCGTAGCTTACGAAGTCGTCGAGCAGCACATCGTCGGGTGGCAACAGCTTCAGCAGCTGCTCAGCGCTCTTCACCTTGTCAAGCTCTTTGCGATTAATATCGGTGTAGGCAAAGGCGAACTTCTGTAGTAGTCCGGCATTGGCCACGGCGAAGTAGTAGTTGGTGAGATGGGTGGTGTCGTTGGGCACGAAGATGTCGGGGATAATACCGCCACCGCCATACACCGTTCGGCCGGTCGAGGTGTGGAACACCTGTTCCTTATCCACCTTGATGCTATCCTTATTGTAGGCCTCGCCTCGGCTGAAGCGGTCGTACACCTCGAGGGTGTAGCCATTCTCGTCGCCGGGCTTGAACTGCTTCTGGATGCAGCGGCCAGAGGGGGTGTAGTAGCGGCCTATTGTCAGACGCACGGCGCTCTTGTCGGGCAGCGAGAACTGCTGCTGAATGAGGCCTTTACCGAAGGAGCGGCGCCCTATGATGAGGCCGCGGTCGTTATCCTGCAGCGCGCCGGCAAACACCTCGCTCGCCGAAGCCGAAAACTCGTCGATCAGCACCACCACCTCGGCATTGCGAAACGCTCCGGTGCCATCGCTCCAGTACTCTTGCGACACGCGGTGCTCGCGCCCTTTGGTATATACTATCAGCCGGTTAGGCTCGAGAAATTCGTTGGCCATAAGCATAGCCACATCGAGCAGGCCGCCGCCATTGCCGCGCAAGTCGATGACGAAGCTCTTAGCGCCGCCGCGCTCCAGTGTGAACGCTACGTTAAGGAAATCCTCGTAGGTGTGGCGTCCGAACATATTCACCTTTATATATGCTACGCCTTCGCTGAGGAAATAGTATGCGTCGATACTTTGGACGGGGATGTCGGAGCGGGTCACCTCAAAGGTGAGTGGCTTGGTCGAGGTGTTGCGCTTAATCGACAGCTTCACCTTAGTGCCCTTAGGACCGCGCAGGCGCTTCATCACATCGCTCTGCTGCACACCTATGAGCGTGGAATCATCAACGGCGATAATGCGGTCGCCGGTGAGGATACCCACCTTCTCCGATGGGCCGTTGGGGACAACTTCCACCACCGTCACCGTGTCGTTCATCACTTGGAAGGAAACACCGATGCCTGAGAAGGAGCCTTCAAGCTCACCGTTTACATCCTCCACATCAGAGGCCGGGATATAAACCGAGTGTGGGTCAAGCCCGGCGAGCATCTTCGGGATTGTCATCTCCACGAGGTCGCCGATATTGACGGTGTCGGCATATTGGTCGTTGATAAGGTTGAGAATGGTGTTAATCTTGCGGTCGCCATCGCCTATGTAGCCTTGCTTATGAAATCGCGAGCCCACGATGATACCGAGGGCAACCGCTGCGGCTATCATCAGCGGCACCCAGATGTAAATTCTATTGAATATATTGCGCTTGCTCATAGCTTCTCGGGCTGTGAAGGGTTAATATCGGGGATATGGACGCACTCAATACCTACACGCGCAAGGAGGTCAAGCCCGTCATGAATACGATACAACTCGCTGAATACCACCCGCTTGATGCCGGCCTGGATTATCAGCTTCGAGCATTCCATGCAGGGCGATGTGGTGACGTAGAGCGTGGAGCCCTCGCTGCTGTTGTGGCTGCAGGCCACCTTGGTGATGGCATTGGCTTCGGCGTGGAGCACGTAGGGATGGGTGATGCCGTGCTCGTCTTCACACACATTGTCGAAGCCCGACGGTGTGCCGTTGTAGCCATCGGAGATGATGCGCTTGTCCTTGACCAGGATGGCGCCTACCTGCCTTCGCCGGCAATAGGAATTCTCGGCCCAAATGGAAGCCATACGCAGATAGCGGCGGTCGAGTGCTTGCTGTTTGGTTTCGTTGTCCATAGAGTGAGTACTTAATCAGCATTGGTTGGGTTAAGGTGAACGTCGAGCTGCGGGAACGGGAAGTGGATGCCGTGCTTGGGCAGCTCCCGATAGAACACCTCGTTGAAGTGGAAGAACACGGGCCAATAGTCGGGGGTCTGCACCCAAGCGCGCGCTTTGATGATGACTTTGCTATCGGAGAGATCGCCCACATACACCACCGGCGGCACCACTTGGCTCTTGATAGGCAGCGCCATCTGCTCTATTGCGGTAGCCTTCTGCACGAGCTTGCGATGCTTGTGGAATATGCGTTTCCACCACGGCTGTGCCTTAACTTCTTCCTCGGCCACTGCCTCCTCGGTGTGCTCGGCTGCGGGGGCTTCGTCTATTTCTTTATTGACAATGCGCTCATCGGCAGCCAGCAGGCCGAGCATCGCCTCGCGCGCCTTGTCGGCATCGTCACCGTACGACACGCTTACGTTCCATTCCAC
>CAMHGU010000087.1 GCA_946184715.1 uncultured bacterium
GAAATTTTACAAATTTAGTTCAAAATTACACATTCGCTACTATCAATGAAAGAATGAAAGAATTACATAAATGCTACGAATGAATGTGTTAATTTGAATAAAATTTGTGAAATTTCCGCCGCGCAAGCGGCGCCTTTTGTAGCGGCATTGTCACGGCCGGCAGCATCGCTTAAGGGGTCGCGCTGCGCGCGAGAAATCACTTGAAAATATTTTTAAAATAATTTTAAAGACATTTTCAGGATATTTGACTTGAGGCCGATTGCTTCGCAATTCTGCCCGAAGGGCATCCCTATAGCAGCAGCGGAGGGGCGCGGAGCGTGGTTTTTGGCCGAAATTTAGGTATAACCGCCAATTATTAGTAACTTTACAGGCTCAAAAAAGCGCGCGAGAGTGAAACGACTGATTTACATAGCACTGAGCGTGGCGCTGCTGCTCACCGCGGCGGCGTGTGCCAACATAGGGCGACCGAGCGGCGGCGTGCAGGATATGCTGCCACCGGTGTTTGTAAAGTCATCGCCCGAGCCGGGCGCGGTGCTATTCGACGGCCGCAAAATCGAGATCGAATTTGACGAGCTGATACAGGTGAGCGACCCGATAACCAAGGTAACCATCTCGCCGCAGCCCAAGCAGATGCCCGTGGTGCGCGCCTCGGGGCGTAAAGTGACGGTAGAATTTCGCGACACGCTGCTGCCCAACACCACCTACATAATCGACTTCAACGACGCCATCACCGACAACAACGAGGGTAACCCCCTGGAAGGGTTCTCATTTGAGTTCTCCACGGGCGAGAGCGTGGATTCGCTACGCATCGCCGGCATGGTGCTCGGCGCCGAGAATCTGGAGCCCCAGCAAGGCGTGCTTGTGGGGGCCTACACCAACCTCGACGACAGCGCCTTCCTGAAGCTGCCGATGGAGCGGATAGCGCGCACCGACGACCGCGGGCGCTTCACCCTGCGCGGTCTCAAGCCCGTGCCCTACCGGCTCTTCGCCCTCAAAGAGAGCGACCGCGACCTCCACTACGCCAACCTTGCCGAGGACATCGCCTTCTACCCCGAGCCCATCACCCCCTACGCCAAAGTGGAGACCCGCATCGACACCCTCAGGCAGCTCAACCACGACATCGACACCGTGGTGAAGGTGGAGCGCGCCATCTACTACCCCAACGACATATTGCTGCCGATGTTTAACGAAGGGCGTGCCTCGCAGTATCTGGTGAAATACGAGCGGCTCGACACCACACGGCTCTATTTCCAATTCAACACCAAGAGCGAGCAGCTGCCCGAGCTTAGCGTGGTGGGGCGCGAGGTGGCCCGGCCCGACTGGTACATCCTCCAGCGCTCGGCCAACGCCGACACCCTCACCTACTGGCTCACCGACCCTACGCTCATCGCCTGCGACACCCTGCGCATCGCCGCCCGCTACCTGCGCACCGACTCCGCCCAGCAGCTGACGCCACTGACCGACACCCTTAAATTCGACTTCAAGCGACCCAAGGCCGACAAAAAGAAGAAGAAAAAAGAGGAGGAGGCCGACAGCGCGCGGGCCAAGCCACGGCCCCTGCCGAAGCTCGCCTTCGCCTATCGCAGCGGCACCAGCCTCGACGTGTATCGGCCGCTGCTCTTCACCGCCGACCAGCCCATAGCGCGCCTCGACCGCAGCGGTGTACATCTTGAGATACGCAACGACACCCTATGGAGCCCCGTGGCGTTCAAGCCTATAGAGCTTGCCGACACCCTGTCGCCGCTCGACTATCGCATCGAGTGCCAATGGGTGCCCGGCGCCACCTACAAGGTGAGCATCGACTCGGCCGCCATCGAAGGCATCTACGGTCGCCACTGCGACCGCATCGAGCAAGAGTTTAAGGTGAAAGAGCTGGAAGAATATGCCAACGTGGAGATTGTAATCGACAGTCAAGAGCCCGCCGTGGCCGAGCTGCTGGCCAGCAACGACACCCCACGGCGCACCGCCCCCATCCGCAAAGGCCGCGGAGTGATAGAGCACGTGGACCCCGGCGACTACTACCTGCGCCTCTACATCGACACCAACGACAACGGCCGCTACGACACCGGCAACTACGCCGAGCACCGCCAGCCCGAGGACACCTACTACTACAACAAGAAGCTACGCCTAAAGAAAAACTGGGACGTGGAAATCGACTGGAAGCTCAACGCCGTGCCCGTCGATATGCAGAAGCCCGACGACATAAAGAAGAACAAGCCCACCCCCAAGAAGTGGGAAGAGAAGAATAATAACCAGAAAAATAGCGACGAAGAGGAAGAAGACTACAGCACCCGCCCCTACGGCACCGAGAACTACTCCTCCGACCGTCGCGCCCGATATTGAGAATATGACCCGACGCCCCTTAATCTATATAGGTAACGACGACGGCATCGACGCTCGCGGCATCCACGCGCTGGCCGAGTTTGTAGCCGACTTAGGCGATGTGTACGTAGTGGCACCGCGCGAGCAGCAATCGGCCAAATCGTCGGCCATCAGCTTCGGCAGCCGCCTCTACGTGGAGCGCAACGCCGGCTACCCTGCCGGCATCACCGCCTACAGCGCCGGAGGCACCCCCGTTGACTGCGCGAAGCTCGGCTTCCACAGCCTGCTGCCGCGGCGACCCGACATTGTGCTCTCCGGCATCAACCACGGTTCCAACCTCGGCATCAACACCCTCTACTCCGGCACTATGGGCGTGGTGGTGGAAGGCTGCCTGCTGGGCGTGCCCTCGATAGGGTTCTCCTACACCAGCCACGACACCGAGGCCCCGCTGGAGCACCTGCGCGACACCGTGCGCGCCATCACCGGCGAAGTGCTTGCCCACGGGCTGCCGGCCGGAGTGTGCCTCAACGTCAATATCCCCGCCGACACCGAGCTGCGCGGCATGCGCGTGGGCGCCCTATGCCCCGGCTACTGGACCGAAGAGTTCATCCGCGAGCCCGACGAGCACGGGCGCGACAGCTACCTGCTCTCAGGCACCTTCGTCAACACCGCGCCCGACGACCCCACGACCGACGTGGCCCTGTGCGACCGCGGCTACGTGGCCATCGCCCCGGTGCTCGTGGAGCAAACCGCCCGCGAGGCCATCGCGCCCCTGAGCGAGCGTTTCAACCGATAACAAACTCTAATAATCACTTATATTACAACCCGTTACAATGAAAATTCTCAGCCGAGCAGCAATAGCCATTCTGGCCGTCGCCACAGCGATAGCCTCGAGTGCCGCTCCCATTACCGCCGATGAGGCCCTTCGCGCCATAGGCCAACACCCCAGTAAAAGCCGCGCCGCGCGCGCCATCACCGCAAGCCGCCTTACGCTTGCCCACACCGCCTACGACGCCACGCTCCAGCCCGTGTACTACGCCTTCAACAGCAGCGACGGCGGCTTCGTCATCGCCGCGGCCGACGACCTCGCCGTGCCGATGCTCGCCTATGCCGACGCCGGCACCTTCGACCTCAATGCCGCTCCCGAGAATATGCGCGTGTTCCTCACCACCTACACCAAGGAGCTGGAAGCCCTGCGCAGCGGCCGCATCAGCCTCAAAGCCACAGCCGTGCCGCAACAGTATGAGCCGGTAGCACCGCTGCTCGGCACCATAATGTGGGACCAAGGGGCGCCGTTCAACGACATGTGTGTGGAGCAGACCGGCATCGACAACTGCGCCACCGGCTGCGTGGCCACCGCCTTCGCCCAGATAATGCGCTACTACCGCTACCCCGAAGCCGGCAGCGGCAGCAAGACCTACACCGACCAAGGGAAGCAGCGCACCGCCGATTTCAACACCACCTACGACTGGGACCTCATGCTGCCCATCTACAATAACCGCGCCACCACGGCCGAGCGTGCCGAAGTGGCCAAGCTGATGTGGCACGTGGGCGTAGCCTCGGAGATGGGCTACGGCGAATCAAGCGGCGCCTACTCCTCCACCGCCACCTCAGGCCTCATCAAATATTTCGGCTACGACCAGGGCGCTTACCTCGAGCAGCGCGACTACTGGGAAGTGGGCGAATGGTGCCAAAAGCTGCGCGACGAGCTCGCCGCCGGCCGTCCCATCTCCTATGCCGGATATAACGGCAGCTGGGAAGGCCACCAATTCGTCATCGACGGCTACGACGCCGACGGCCTGTTCCACCTCAACTGGGGCTGGAGCGGCGCCAGCAACGGCTACTTCGCCATCTCGCTCCTCAGCCCCGGCGCCATCGGCATAGGCGGCGCCTACGGCGGCTTCAACTACGGACAGGAAGCGGTGTTCGGCCTGCAGCCCGACTGCGGCACCGAGACCTCCCACGCCGGACGCCTCATCGCCGACCAGATATCGCTACAATCGAGCGCCAACACCTATGATGCCGGCGCCACCGTCACCTTCAACCTCGGGCGCATCAGCAACCTCGGCTACGGCCGCTTCCAAGGATATGTGGCCATAGGACTTTATGTCGATGGCGAACTCGTGGAAGTGGGCACCGGCTCCAGCGTGTCGCTCTACCCCTACGGCTCCTCTTATTCAAAGCCGAAATTCGCCCTCCCGGAGCTTGACGCCGACTGCGAGGTGACCTTCCGCCCCTTGCAACGCTACGGCGCTGAAACCACTTGGCAACTTATGGGCACCTCAATGCCTTACCACACCCTTACGGCCACCTACTCCGGCGGCACCTACACCTTCGGCACCGACGAGGTGTACGACTACGAGGTGACCGATGCCACCTTCGACAACGTATATACCGGCTGCAACGCCACCGTGCGCTTCAACTTCGTCAATAAGTGCGGCTTGGAGTACAAAGACCGCATCCAGCTGCGCATCTTCGACGCTGAAAACAGCAAGCAAGTGGCAAAATTTGACGACGAGCTTATCGATGCGGCCGCCTACACCACCCTGCCCGTGGCCATCACCGTGCCCGTCAGCACCGCCGCCGGCGACTACACCCTCCGTATCCTCAACGACACCGGCACCACCCTCGCCACCGTGCCCTTCACCATCGCCGCGGCCGAGCCTTTCGAGCTCAGCATCGCCAATATCGAGATGCCCGAAGGCACCCGATTCTTCGACAACCATATCACGGCCATCTTCACCGTGGCCAATGCCGGCGGCTACTTCAACGACTTTATGTCGCCTCTGATTACCAACTCCACCGGCAAGGTGCTCGACAACCCCGATATGAAATACGTGGAGATCCTCGGCGGCTCCACTACCGACGTGGTGGTGGACATCTACACCACGCTGCCTCCGGGCAACTACCAGCTGCGCTTAGCCTACATCGATGGCGAATATCTCACGCCCATCTACGGCACCGGGTCGAGCCAGAAGTTTACCCTCGCCAAGGGTAGCGGCATCGACGGCGTCAGCACGGCAAGCCAGGATACCGGCCTGACACTCAGCGGCAACACGCTCGAGGCCGGCAGCCCGGTAAGAATCTACACCGCTACGGGCGCCCTCGCGCTCCACGCCAATGCCGGCCGCACCGACATCGGCCACCTCGCTCCCGGCGTGTACATCGCCGTGGCCGGAACCGACACTCTCCGCTTTGTAAAGCGCTAACCCCACGCGATGAGCAAGCCTAAGGGACATAAATACTACGTGGTGTGGCAAGGGCTCGACACCGGCGTATTCGACAGCTGGGAAGAGTGCCGGGAGTTGGTGACCGGTGTGCCCGGAGCACGCTACAAAGCGTTCAACACCCACGAGGCCGCGCTCAAAGCCTACCGCAACGACCCGCTTGAGAGCGGCGACGTGCTGCAAGCCATCGTCAGCCATGCCAGGCGCGAGGTGGTCAACTATGAGGCGATACCCGAAATCGACATCACGGCCCTCGCCGTCGATGCCGCCTGCGCCGGCAATCCCGGCGTGATGGAGTATCGCGGAGTGATGGTGGCCACCGGCACCGAGGTGTTTCACCAAGGCCCCTGGCCCGGCGGCACCAACAACATAGGCGAGTACCTGGCCATCGTCCACGCCCTGGCCTGGCTGCACCGCCACGACGATGGCCGCACCATCTACTCCGACAGCCGCACCGGCATCAGCTGGGTGAGGAAGCGCCGCTGCGGTACCACCCTGCCCCGCACCGAGGCCAATAAGGCGCTCTTCGACGTCATCGACCGCGCCGACCGATGGCTGCAGACCCACGCCCCCGTCAATCGCATCGCCAAATGGGACACCGAGAAATGGGGCGAGATACCCGCCGACTTCGGCCGCAAATAACCCACTGATAGCCAATGAGTAAAACCCTCTTCATCAGCGACCTCGACGGCACCCTGCTCAACAGCCGTCCGGCAATCAGCGACGTCACCGCCGCCACCCTCGGCCGGCTCATCGCCGAGCAGGACCTGCTCTTCAGCGCCGCCACGGCGCGCACCCCGGCCACCGCTATCCCCCTCACCGAAGCTATCGGCATCCAAATCCCGATGGTGGTGATGAGCGGAGCCGCGCTATGGGACAACCGCAACTGGCGCTTCATCAGCCACACCCATATCCCGGCCGACGAAGTGGCCCGCATCATCGCCATAATGAAAGCCGCCGAAGTGAACCCCTACGTGTACCACATCGCCGACAACATCCTGCAGGTGCAGCACGCCGCCGAGCTTAACACCGCCGAGAAGCGCTTCATCGACCAGCGCAGCTTCTCACCCCTCAAGCATTTCAGCCTGGGCGACGTGAAGGCCGTCGATGCCTCGCTGCTCTTCGCCATCGACAGCTACGACCGTATGCTCCTGGCCTACAACTGGCTACGCGACGAAGTGGACTGCGAGATAGTGTTCTCGCGCGACATCTACGACCCCACGATGGGCAACCTCGAAATCTTCGCCTCGGGCACCTCCAAAGCCTCGGGCGTGGCGCTCCTGCGCTCCATCGTCGAGGCCGACAAGGTGGTGGCGTTCGGCGACAACCGCAACGACATCGCGATGCTACAAGCCGCCGACGTGGCCGTGGTGGTCGAGAACGGCTGCGATGAAGCCAAAGCCATCGCCGACCATATCATTGGCAGCAACGACACCGACAGCGTGGCCCGCTGGATTGCCGACAACTACCACACAATATAACCGGCCGCCGCTCGTTTTAGCTTCATAGACCGATAGCGATGATTAGCACCAACCAAATCTACGACCGCCGACGCCTCCTCACCGTGCTCTTCTTCATAGCCGCGGCTGTGGTGGCTGCCCTGTTCGTATATATCAGCAACGTGCTGGTAAAGGAGCTGTCGCAGCAGGAGCGCGAGCGTATGCAGATATGGGCCGACGCCACCCGCCAGCTCTCCACAATGTCGCTCGACGACGGCTCGGCCGACTACACGGAGTTTCTCTTCGGCATCATCCAGAGCAACCACAATATCCCCGTAATCCTCTGCGACGACCACGACAACATCCTGATGCACCGCAACTTCCGTCTGCCCGAGCCTATCGACTCCACCCAGGAGTTTGCCCCTCTCTCGCGAGCCAACGAGGAGTGGCTGCGCGCCAAAGTGGAGCACCTGCGCAACACTCCCAACGTCATCACCATCCACATCGACCCCACCACAAGCCAGCGCATCTACTACGAGGACTCCACCATCCTCAAGCGCCTCGCCTACTACCCCTATATCCAGCTAATCGTGATGCTGGTATTTATCCTGGTGGTATATTTCGCCGTCATCAGTATGAAAAAAGCCGAGCAGAACAAGGTGTGGGTGGGTCTCTCCAAAGAGACCGCGCATCAGCTCGGCACGCCCATCTCGTCGCTTATGGCCTGGGTGGAGATGCTGCGCCTCTCCGGTGCCGACGAAGAGACCGTGGCCGATATGGACAAGGACGTGCATCGCCTCTCCATCATCGCCGACCGCTTCTCCAAGATTGGCTCCGTGCCCGAGCTGGAGCCCGCCGAGCTTAACGCCGCCGTCGATGCTTCATTGGGCTATATGAAATCGCGCATCAGCAACCGGGTGGTCCTCACCATCCACCCCAGCCCCGAGGCTATCGACGTGAAGCTCTGCCAGTCGCTCTTCGAATGGGTGATGGAGAACCTCACCAAGAACGCCGTCGATGCTATGCAAGGCGAAGGACGCATCGACGTCACCATCGCCGCCGAGCACGCCGACACCGCCATCATCGACATCACCGACACCGGCAAAGGCATAGCCCGCAAAAACTTCAAAAACGTGTTCAACCCCGGCTACACCACCAAGAAACGCGGCTGGGGCCTCGGCCTCACCCTCGTCAAGCGCATCGTCGAGACCTACCACCGCGGCCGCATCTACGTTAAAGACTCCGAGATTGACCACGGCACCACCTTCCGCATCGAATTACCTATTGCAAAATGAAACGATACCTGCCCCTACTCATCATTGCCCTCGCCCTCACCGGCTGCGGGCACAAAGAAGGCCACCGCGGCTTCACCGACGAGGCCAAAGACCCCACCGCCCTGGGCTACGACCCCCAAGCGATGCAAATCGAAGAAGCGCAAGGCTCCTCCGGAATGACGGCCGACGGCTCTCACTTCATCACCGGAGTGGCGCTGCGCGGCTCGCAGCACTCTATCACCCTCCACGTGCTCGATAGCGACGAGGAGATGCAATTCAGCTACCCCACCCTCCCCATCGACAAGATTGCGATATGGCAAGCCGGCGACACCGTCACCGTGTATTTCAAAGACGCACGGGGTGGCAACGACGTCACCCGAGTAATCAAAGGCGGACCGATACGCTGACCGTACACACTATCGCCCCCGTTTTGCGCATTTTTATGCCCGATAGTTTGCAATTCGAACTTTTTACGCTAATTTTGCAGTGACAAAACCGATATTTGCGCGGTAGTAGCTCAGTTGGTAGAGCATCAGCTTCCCAAGCTGAGGGTCGCGAGTTCGAGCCTCGTCTACCGCTCCACAGGCAAGCGCCGGAAATCG
>CAMHGU010000088.1 GCA_946184715.1 uncultured bacterium
GGCTCTACGCCGTTGCGGTGGAGCCAGCTGCGGAAGATGTCGGCATAGACGGGGGTGAGGGCCTCGGCGCGGCGGGCTTTGACGGCCCGGAGATTGGAGGGCGCGTCGGCGCTTTGGTCGCCGTTGAGGCTGTCGAGCAGGGCAGCGATGGCGGCGAAGAGCTCGTTGGTGTCCACGCCGGCCTCTTCGAGGGCCTGCAGGATGGCGGGCACGTCAACTCCGGCTTTGGTGAGGAACGCGATGACGGTGTTCTCATCGAGGGTGCCGGCAGAGTAGGCGGCCAGAAGCTCGTCGAGGCTAAGCTCTCCGGCGGCTATCTTGGCGGCGATGGCATCGAAGTCGATGCCGTAGCCCTTGAGCTGCTCGGCGATTTCGGCTATTCGGGGGTCGTTTTCAGATAGAGCGGCCACAATCTGCTCGACGCTGAAGCCCGAAGCTACGAGCTGTCCCACAATCTGGTCGAGCGATAGCCCGAGTGACTGAGCCACCCTGATGAGCTGCTTGATGTCGATATTAAAGTTGCGCAGCTCGTCGATAAGTTCCATAGGGTCGGCATCGCCGTGGATATAGGGCCAGAGCTTAAGCTCTGCAGTCACTTGCACAGCGTATTCGAGCGTGGCGGCGAGGTGGCCGGATTTCTTGAGGGTGAAGTTGGTCTGCAGATTTGTCGCACCGGGGAGCGGGGAGGCTGTGTAGCCGTTCTGCTCGAGAAATTCCACCAGCTTCTCGGCGCATTTATACGACACGTAGTCGTCGCCTTGTGAGTGGAACAGGAAGATCCGGTTCTCGGGGTTGGGGATCCAATCGGTGGCGATGCTCTTGCTGTCGAACACCTCAAGGAGCTTAGCGGTCATCGGGTCGGAGGTGTCGAGGGCAGCCGGTGTAAGTACGTCGGCAGGGGTCTTTTCGCGGCCAATGAGGTCGTTGATTTCCCAGGAGGAGTAGTTCTTGGAGAGGATCCAGTTGTCGATGTTGTCGGCGAGGAATGGCTGGAACACGTCGTGATAGTCGAGGCCGAGGTGCCCGTTCTCGTTGAAGGCCACCACCATAAGAGGTATTGACACGAGATACACGGTGCCCGCGGCGCCCACCACCTCGTTGTAGGCGGTGCGGAGGTCGTAGGGGCCGCCTCCGGCAAAGGTCTTGTCGAACATCGGCTTACCGTCCTTGCTTATTTGGTCGGTGTATTTGAGCGTGGCCATAGCCTCGAATCCGCCGCTGCTGTAGCCCAGATTGAAGAGGTAGTTGCCGCAGTCGAAGCCGAGGTCGGCGAGTACTTGGTAGGCGGCGTTGAGGGCGTCGATGGTGGCGCGGGCATTGGCGGTGCCGAAGAGGTAGGCTTGCGGGAAGCGCTCCGAGGCGCCGAAGCCGTAGAAGTCGCTCTCGATGGCTATATAGTTAGGCGCGAGCGGGTTGGCGAGGATGAGCTGCTCGAGGCCGCGATAGCCGCGGGTGGGAGCCTCATCCTTGTGGCACACGGTGAAGTGGTTGAAGAGCAGGATGCCTTCCACGCGCGCCTCCTTGTTGTACACATTGGCCGGGATGGTGATGGAGCCGGAGAGGGTGATGGGGTTGCCGTCGGGGTCAACAGTGGGATACAGGTAGTTGATGATTTTGGCTTCGCGCTGCGCCAGATTGATATCGCCGATATCGCTGACGCCGCTGACTCCGAATATTAGCGTCTGGTCGAAAGTCTCGGTCACTACGATGTCGTCGTTGATGTCCACTTCCACCACCTTGCCCGAGGCGTCGGTAATGGGCTTGCCGTTGAAGTCGGCCACGGTGACCGAGCCGTCGTCGGCGATGTCGATGGAGCCGAGCTGGCTGGTGGTGGCGATGGTGTTGGAACCGTCGGCGTGCTTGAGGGTAACCACTTTGGCATTGGCACTTATAGTCGCCAGTGCCGCGATTGCTATCGCGAGTAATGTCTTTTTCATAGGGCCGATTACTGTTTGATGAATTTGATTACTTGATTACCTGCGCGCACGAAATAGACGCCTGCCGCGAGGTTGCTGATGTCGATAGTAGCCTCGGTGCTCAATGGTGCGGCATCCACCTGGCGGCCTTTGATGTCGTAAACCGCGATGGGGGAGAGGCCGCTGAGGCCCTTCACAGTAAGGCTGTTGCCCACGATGCGGGCTGAGGCGTCGTAATAGCTGATGCCCTGCAGGCCGGTGGAACCGATTATCAGGGAGAGGGTGGTCACGTCGTCGATGGTGCTGTCATCGTCGAATACCACTGTCACTTGCTCGCGGTCGATGGCAAGCTGCTTCACCGTTTTACCATCAATAGCCTCACCGTTCACCGTCAACGCCTGCGGCACTTCGGCGCTCGCTATCGCGGCTACGGCGATGACGCTCAGCGCCATTGTCAATAGTCTTTTCATAAATAGTCAATAGAATAATAATGAATAATTTTTATGCAAAGTTAATGGTTTTCGGCCAACTAATTGATGCGTGGCAGCCGTTGTTGTTGATTTTTAACGTAATTGTGGGCGATTGTTGATAAGTCGTTAATAAATGGCGGGGGTATTAGTGCTGTGATTGGGCAGATTTGGCTAATTTTGCAGCTACAAAATCAGAAACGCTTATGCCCGACAACAACAATACCCGCAGCCAGTACGGCAACAACCGTCGCGACGCCAAAGCGCCGGTGGAGTCGCCGCTTGGGAAGCTTCAGCCTCAGGACACCGAGATCGAAGAGGCCGTGCTCGGAGCTTTGATGCTCACCAACGACGCCTATTCGCAAGTGAGCGAGCTGCTCCGGCCCGAGAGCTTCTACGACCCTAAGAATCAGAAGATCTACGAGGCGATAATGATGCTCGGCGCGTCGCAGCGCCCCATCGATATGCTCACGGTGATAGAGCAACTTCGCGAGAACGGCACGCTCGAGGAGGTGGGCGGCGCGGTGAGGGTGTCGGAGCTTACGGGGCGCGTCAACTCGTCGGCCCACCTCGAATTTCACGCCCGCATCGTGGCCCAGAAGTTCCTGGCCCGCGAGCTGATAACGTTCAGCGCCAACATTCAGAGTAAGGCCTTCGACGAGTCGAACGACGTTGACGACCTGCTGCAGGAGGCCGAGGGCGAGCTGTTCAAGATTTCGCAGCGCAATGTGAAGAAGGATATCATCCAGATCGACCCCGTCATAGCGCAGGCGGTGGAGCAGATAGAGATAGCGGCCAATCGCGAGAGCGGCCTCAGCGGCTTGCAGACCGGCTTCCACAAGCTCGACGAGCTTACCTCGGGGTGGCAGCCCAGCGACCTTATCATCATCGCGGCGCGCCCGGCAATGGGCAAGACCGCCTTTGTGCTCTCGATGGCGAAGAATATGGCAGTGAACTACAACATACCTACGGCCGTGTTCTCGCTCGAGATGTCGAATGTGCAGCTTGTGAACCGTCTTATCTGCAATGTGTGTGAACTGCCGGGCGAGACCATCAAGAGCGGCCGCCTGACGCAGCTGGAGTGGCAGCAGCTCAATAGCCGGCTGCAACACCTCTACGGTGCGCCGCTATATATCGACGACACGCCGTCGCTCTCCATCTTCGAGCTACGCACCAAGGCACGCCGCCTCGTGCGTGAGCACAACGTGAAGACCATCATCATCGACTACCTGCAGCTTATGAACGCCAGCGGAATGAAATTCGGGAGCCGCGAGCAGGAGGTGAGTATGATCTCGCGCTCGCTCAAGCAGCTGGCCAAGGAGCTAAATATCCCCATCATCGCGCTATCGCAGCTCAACCGCTCGGTGGAGACGCGCGCCGAGGGCAAGCGCCCGCAGCTGAGCGACCTTCGCGAGTCGGGTGCCATAGAGCAGGACGCCGATATCGTGTGCTTCATTCACCGCCCGGAGTACTACACCCGCTCCACCACCGATGCCGAGGGCAACGACATCCAGGGCCTTGCCGAGTTTATCGTGGCCAAGCACCGTAACGGTCGCGTGGCCGATGTGAAGCTTCGCTTCAAGTCGAAATTCGCGCGCTTCCAGAATTGGGACGACGACTATCAGGTGATTCAGAGCACCTACGAGTCGAAGATGAACGCCACGGCCGAGCCGGCGGGGCAGGGCGCGGGCTTCGCGGCGCCTCCGGCCGATAATGGCGGCGATGCGGCCGCGTTTCTGCGCGACAACACCGAGCAAGAGACCCCGTTCTGATTTAGCTATCGGGGGCTGAGAATCATTTGCAATACGAAGGCATCGATGAAGGTGTCGCCGCGTCGTAGCCACTGCGGCAGCGTGGCCACACGGCTGTAGCCATAGCGGCTGAAGGCGGTGAGGCACGGCTCATTGTCGGCGGCGATGATGGCCACGAGCTGGTGCAGCTCGAGCGAGCGGGCATAGTCGGCCAGCAGGGCGATGCAGCGCTTGGCGTAGCCGCGGCGCTGATGGGCGCGGTCGATGAGCATTCCCACCATAGCGCGGTGGTTGACGGGGTCGAAATCGAAGAGGTCGAGGGCGCCCACGGGCTCGCCGGTGTCGATGCGCTCGGCGATGAGGCGCAGCTGGCGAGTGCGGTAGATGTCGGCCTCGTAGCTCTTGAGGTATTCCCAGATGATATGGCGGTTGAAAGGCGCTGTGGTGGAGCCGTAGCGCCAAAGGTCGGTGTCGTTCTCCCAACGCATCATCAGGTCGATGTCGGCGGGGTCGAGGGCACGGAGACGGAGGGTGTCGTCGGCAAAGAGCATAGGGCGCAGCGTGAGGGTTATCGGAAGAACTTGGCTAAGGCCTCGCCCCAGGCAGCGTAGCCGTTGCCCATAAGGTGGAAGCCGTCGTTGGTGTAGTCGGCGCGCAGGTGGCCGTTGTCGTCGGCGAGGACGGGCATCAGGTCAACCCATTTGGCGTCGTTTCGCTTGGCGATGTCGCGCAGGCGGCGATTGGTGGCCTGTATTTTGGCGGGGACCACATCGGCAAAGGTGGCGTACTTCTCATAGGCAGGCGACACCGGCACGAGGCCCATCACCACCACGGTAGTGGCCGGGCTGATGCGCTTCACTTCGCGGATAGCGCGCTCCACGGTGCGCACCACGGTATCGGGCGCAAAGTCGCCGCTGAGACGGTCGTAGGCGGCGAGCAGGAAAATCTTGGCGGGCTTGGCGGCGGCCACCGCGGCGGCAGCTTGGGGCAGGGGAGCCACCTCAGCCGCATAGTAGGGGCGAGCCTTCACCTGCGGGCATCGCAGCAGCTCGTGCCACTCGCAGCCGGCGATGAGACCGTTGCCCACCATAACCACGTCGGCCGCGCCGATGGGGTACACTTCGCCCTCGTCGTCGAACGGCAAGCCCACATACTTGGCCACTTCGCGGCGCCATATACGATAGCCCTCGGCGTTGACGTGCAGCCCGTCGGCGGTCAGCTCCTTGCGGAGCTTGCCCTCGGCGTCGGCAAAGGCCGGGAAGAGGTTCACCCACGTGACGCCTTGCCGCTTGGCCACCTGCTCGAGCAGCTCGTTGCCATCCACAAACACCTGCTCCGTGCCCACGAGGTTGCGGTAGCGGTGGAAGTCGTTGTTGATGGGCAGCAGCGATTGCAGGTAGATTTCCGATTCGGGCGACTGCTCTTTAATCTTCATAATCAGCTTCTCCATAGCTTGGGCGAGGCTGTCGGCGGTGATATGGTGGGAGATGTCGTTGGCTCCGCTGAGCAGGAATATCTTGCGGGGGTGACCGGCGGTGACGGAGCCGATGCGGTCGCTGATGCCTTGCACCACGTCGCTGATGATGCCCCGATTCTTCACTTCGGGCGAGCGGAAGAGCTCGTGCCACTCGCCGTTGTCGGTAAGGCTGTTGCCCACAAAGACGATGTCGGCAGTGCCGATGGGCAACTTCTCGAAGAGCGAGCTTCGCTGCCAGTAGTAGTCGTTGTACACATAGGGTTCGTCGGCAATGAGCATAGGCATTGTCATCAGGGCGAGGGTTAGAAAGAAGAGGAGGCGTTTCATCGCGGGGCTGTTATTGATGTTGCTGATTATAGGCATCGACGGCTTTCTTCACCGAGCCGTGGAGCAGAAGCAGGCGCTTGGCGTCGTCGTAGCTTAGGCCGAGGGCTTCCACCACCATACGCGTGCCGCGGTCCACGAGCTTGGCATTGGAGAGCTGCATATTCACCATCTTGTTGCCTTTGACGCGGCCCATGCGGATCATCGTGGCGGTGGTTATCATATTGCAAATCATCTTCTGGCCGGTGCCCGATTTCATACGCGAGCTTCCGGTGACGTATTCGGGCCCCACAATCATCTCGATAGGGATCTCGGCCACCTCTGATACGGGGGCATCGGGGTTGCTGGTGATTGCGGCGGTGAGGCAGCCGTGTGCTCGGGCATCGCGGAGGGCGCCGATGACGTAGGGCGTGGTGCCCGAGGCGGCGATGCCGATTACGGTGTCGCGGTCGTTGACGGCGTGGGCTTGGAGGTCGCGCCAGCCTTGCTCGGTGTCGTCCTCGGCGCGCTCCACGGGGTTGCGCAGGGCGGTGTCGCCGCCGGCGATGATGCCCACCACCCACGACGGGTCCATACCGAAAGTGGGCGGAATCTCCGAGGCATCGAGCACGCCGAGGCGCCCGCTGGTGCCGGCACCCATATAGAAGATGCGGCCGCCGCGGCGCATACGCTCCACGATGCCGGTCACCAGCCGCTCTATCTGCGGTATGGCACGCTGCACGGCGTCGGCCACTTTGTGGTCTTCGGTGTTGATGTCGGTCAGAATCTCGTGTACCGACTTCTTCTCAAGGTCGTCGTAGAGCGACGGCTGCTCGCTTATCTTTACAAATGCCATAGTGTCAGTTCTCTGCGTGATAGTTGATAAGGCCTTCGATGGGCGACTGGATTACGGTGCCGATGCGCATGCCGTAGGCCTGGGCGGCCTCCTCGAGGATGTCGCGATAGATGAAGGCGATGGAGCCTACGAAGTTGACGGGGAGCTCGCGGCTCTGCGGGTAGCTTGCCACGTTGCGGCGGAAGAACGCTTTGAAAGCGTTGAGCACCAGCTGTCGCACCTCGGGCACGTCGATGTTCTCGCCGATAAACGGCACCAGCGACGCCAGGAAGCGGTTGGCGGCGGGCTGCTTGTACACGCGCTGAATGATGTCGAGGCGCGAGAGGCCAAACTTCGCGTCGAAGCGGCGGCACACCTCGTCGGGGAGCTGGCGCTTGAGCACGTCGCCCACGAGGAGCTTTCCGAGCACGGCGCCGCTGCCTTCGTCGCCGAGGATGTAGCCGAGGGGCGACACGTTGTCGCGCACGGCGTGGCCGTCGTAGTAGCACGAGTTGGAGCCGGTGCCCATGATGCAGGCGATGCCCGGCTCGGTGCCGCACACCGCGCGCGCCGCGGCCAGCAGGTCGCTTGCTATCTCAATGACGCCGGCGCCGGGGAAGTTGCGCTGCAGCGCGCGGCGCACGCTGGCCGTCACCTCCTCGCCTATGATGCCCGCGCCGTAGTAGTAAATCTCGGTCACAGCGGTGGAATCGATTTGCGGAAGCAGCTCCCGCTCTATCGTAGAGGCCATCTCCTCGTCGGTGAGCATCAGAGCGTTCATTCCGGTGGTGGTGGCGCGAGCCGTCACTTGGTGGCCTTGTATCATAGCCCAATCAATCTTCGTTGAGCCGCAGTCAGCTATCAGTTTCATTGCAAGTCAGTATCTTTTTTAGTCGTTGACGGCCATCAGGCCATCGCAAAAGGTTTATAATTCACGGGCGGGGCAAAGCGCGAAGCCGCAGCTCGTCCCCTAATATAGTATAACGTAAAAATAGGCGTTTCAGTATATTTCACCGCGTCACTTCCACAAAGTGGAGAAACTCCGTGGTCGAGTCGGCCTTGATGTGGCGTGAGGCCGATTCCTTATCGGCTTTGAAGCGGCTGTATTCGCGAGTGAAGCAGCCGTAACGGCCACGTGCCGACATTATCTCGCGTATGTCGCCGGGGGTCATCAGGCCCTCGTTGTTGTAGCTCAAGAAGATGAATCGGGCGCGGGCGGCGTTGATAAGCTCGGCAAACGCGGTCTTTACCTTTGCCCGGGAGCAGTAGAGCGATTGCTGGCCGCGGTTGTCGCGCATCCCGGTCTTGCCGCGCAGGGGCGGATTGTCGTATCGCGCGATGGTCTCGAGCACGTGGTAATTCGATGAGTACTGGCGATGATTATAGGGAGGGTCGAGATAAAGGATGTCGGGGCTTATCGACTGTATGAGGCGGTTGGCGTCGGTGTTGAATACCGCGTGGTCGATGTCGTTGCAATAGAGCTTAGCGGGCGTCATCGTCAAGGGCTTCAGGGCTGAAGCTTTGAGCTTTTTCAAGAATGCGCCGTACACCGATGCGGTATTGGCTACCTTGTCGATACCCTCCAGGAGGGTGGTGAGGAGGAAGAAATATTCGTCGTCGGAGATACGGCCGGCCGATTTCCACTCTTCAATCTTGAGGCGTATGGCATCGCATTTCGCTCCATTCTCGTTGGAGAAATAGAGGCGGTATTCCTCGCCATCGGAGCGGTTGCCTTTGCAATAGTTGTTGAAGATGAAGCCCTCGCAAGGCTCGAGGTCGTTGAGAAGATTGCACACGGCAGTGTATCGGTCGTCGAAAAGCGATGACGACTTGGCTCGGGCCAATTCGTCGGTCAGTCCGTCGAATGTCAGCTCCTTGTGGTTGCCGATGTAGTGCCGATTGAGGACGTAGCTATAATACTGCAGGTCGTTGGCGATAATCCGGTAGCCTTTCTGTTTGAAATGACGTCCTACGGCGCCAGTGCCGGCAAAGATGTCGCACAGCACCGGCGCGGCGTGGCAATCGCCCGCCACGGAGGTAATGCACTCGTCGAGAAACGGCAGCAGCGAGTATTTCGACCCGATATAGTTCATACGAAAGTC
>CAMHGU010000089.1 GCA_946184715.1 uncultured bacterium
CAAAGCCCCGTAAAGGTGAGCATCAACCAGTTCTACGGCATCGAAATCAACGACTTCGCCGTCACCGTGGCCACCACAGCCCTCTGGATTAGCGAGGCCCAAATGCTGGCTGAGACCGAGCGCATCATCAGCCACGACATCGACTTCCTGCCCCTCAAGTCCTACTCCAACATCGTGGAAGGCAACGCCCTGCGCCTCGACTGGGCCGACGTGGTGCCCCCCGACCGCCTCAGCTACATCATCGGCAACCCGCCTTTCGTGGGCGCCCGGATGATGGACACGAGCCAAAAGGCCGATGTGCTCGACATCTTCGGGCCGCATTGGCGCAACGTGGGCAACCTCGACTACGTCACCTGCTGGTACAAGAAAACCGCCGACCTGCTCACCGTCGCCCCGCAAGCGCGGGCCGCGCTGGTATCCACCAACAGTATTTGCCAGGGCGAACAGGTAGCCAACCTCTGGGAGCCCCTCTTTGCCGACGGCATCAAGATAAACTTCGCCCACCGCACCTTCCGTTGGGACAGCGAAGCCAACGATATGGCCCACGTGCATTGCGTAATCGTAGGCTTCAGCCGCAGCGACACAGCCCCGCGCCTCATCTTCGACGACGACCGACGCACCGAAGCCTCCAATATCAACGCCTATCTGCTCGATGCCCCCGATGCCTTCGTCGGCAGCCGCCAGCACCCCATCTGCGATGTGCCGGAGATTGGTATTGGGAATCTTCCTATTGATGATGGTAACTATCTGTTTTCCAAAGAGGAGATGGAGGAGTTTATCAAACACGAGCCTAAGGCTGCTCATTATTTTCGTCCGTGGTATGGCGCCGTTGAGTTTCTTCACCGACGTCCTCGATATTGCTTATGGCTTGGTGATTGTTCACCTGCGGAACTTCGTCAGATGCCCCTGTGCTTGAAAAGAGTCGAAGCAGTAAAAAATTTCAGGCTCGCCAGCAAACGTGGAGCGACAAGAAAGCTTGCCGATACCCCGACCCATTTCAGCACTGAGAATATGCCTAAAGCGAATTACATTGTAGTTCCTAAAACCTCATCCGAACGTCGCCGCTATATGCCTATTGGCTTTATGGCACCTGATGCTTTGTGCGGTGATGCGGTTTTCCTTATCCCCAATGCTACGCTGTACCACTTCGGGGTGTTGACCTCTAATGTGCATATGGCGTGGATGCGGGCGGTGTGCGGTAGGCTGGAAATGCGATACCGCTACTCTAAGGATGTGGTTTACAACAACTTCCCGTGGCCGGAGCCATCGGCCGAGCAGCGGGCGAGGATTGAAGCCACAGCGCAAGGCATCCTCGAGGCGCGAGCCCTCTACCCCGACTCGTCGCTCGCCGACCTCTACGACGAGCTCACGATGCCCGTGGTGCTGCGACGCGCCCACATGGTCAACGACCGTGCCGTGATGCAGGCCTACGGCTTCCCCATCAGCCGCGACTTCACCGAGGCCCACTGCGTGGCCCGCCTCTTCACCCTCTACCGCCGCCTCGTCCCCGAGCCCTAACCCCGCCGCCCTGCCGGCGTGCCCATCGACCTTGAAAAGGTCGCAGCTTGTTAGCCCTACATTGACGCGCCATCGGCAATGCGGGGCTAACAAGTTTCTCTCCCCGAGCGCAAGCGGCATCATTGGAGCGAGATTGCCGCGGGCCGGCGAGGGCTGAGGGTTACTTCACGTACTTGAGGTGGTGGCCCATGCGCTCCTTCTTGGTGTGCATATAGCGGGTGTTGAACTCGTTGGGCTTCACTTCGATGGGCACGTTATCGACGATTTCAATGCCGAACCCTTCGAGGCCTATGCGCTTCATCGGGTTGTTGGTGAGGAGGCGCATCTTGGTGATGCCGAGCTCGTGGAGGATGCCGGCGCCCACGCCGTAGCTGCGCTCATCGGCTTTGAACCCGAGGTGGAGGTTGGCATCGACGGTGTCGAGGCCCTGTTCCTGGAGCTTGTAGGCGCGTATTTTGTTCATCAGGCCTATGCCACGTCCCTCTTGGCTCATATATAGCACCACGCCTCGACCCTCTTTCTCAATCATCTGCATAGCGCGGTGGAGCTGCTCGCCGCAGTCGCAGCGCTTGGAGCCGAAGATGTCGCCGGTCATGCACGAGGAGTGGACGCGCACGAGCACCGGCTCCTCCGGCTCCCACTCACCTTTGATGAGGGCGATGTGCTCGAGGCCGGTGGTCTTCTCCTTGAAAGGGATAAGGCGGAAATGGCCGTAGGCGGTGGGCATATCCACCTCTTCGCCGCGCTCGATAAGGCGCTCGCGCTTGAGGCGGTACTCAATGAGGTCTTTGATGGCGATGATGGGGAAGCCGTGGTCGCGGGCTATCAGGGCGAGCTGCGGCAGGCGGGCCATAGTGCCGTCGGGGTTGATAATCTCGATAAGTGCGGCTGCGGGAGCGAGGCCGGCAAGGCGGGTGAGGTCGATGGCGGCCTCGGTGTGGCCGGCGCGCTCGAGCACGCCTTTGTCGCGTGCGCGCAGCGGGTGGATGTGGCCGGGACGGCCGAGGTCGGACGGCTGCGTGGCGGCGTCGGCCAGGGCGCGAATGGTGGCGGCGCGGTCGTGCATCGACACTCCGGTGGTGCAGCCGTGGCCCAAGAGATCGACGGTGACGGTGAAGGGCGTGCCGAGCATCGAGGTGTTGTCGTCAACCTGCATCTCCAGCCCGAGCTGGCTGCAGCGCTCGGTGGAGACGGGGGTGCACAGCTCGCCGCGTCCCTCGCTAATCATAAAGTTGACCTTCTCGGGGGTGACGTGCTCGGCCGCTATGATGAAGTCGCCTTCGTTCTCACGGTTCTCGTCGTCGACTACTATCACGAAGCCGCCCGAGCGAAATTGCTCTATGGCCTCGTCGATGCTATTGAGGATTATCGGTTGTGTCGTCATAAGATGGATTTACGGGGTTGTTATCGTGTTGGCTCAAGTAAGCCGAGAGTTCTTCAGCTACGGCGTCGGCCTTGATGAGGTCGCGCTTGAGGTGCCGCTGGTGGAAGAGTCCCATAAAGTAGCCTGTGAGGCCTATGGGGAAGATGACCATCGCGGCCCAGGCCACGGCGGGGTAGTTGGTGGGGTGATAGAGGAGCAGCTTGCGGATTATGGGCATACGGCTCAGGCGGTGGATAAAGACGCCGTCGCGCGAATTTTGGAGGTAGAGCACCGTGGCCTCGGTGAGGTCGTAGAGGTCGTTGATGGCACGGCGGTCGAAGCCCTGGAGCCAGTATTGGCGATAGCTCTGGCGCTTGGGATAGCGCTTGAGGAAGGCGGCAATGGCGGCGCGGAGCTTGGCGAGCATAGCGATGCCCTCGGCGGGCACCATATCGTCCATCACTATCTCCTTAACCTCGAGGTGGCGCTTCTCGGCCTTGCCTATGAGGCGGAAGAGGAAGTTGCGATAGGTGTCGCTGTTGAATACGGCCGAGTCGTTGTTGGCCTTGTAGGTGAGGAAGCCGCCGAGCGGGGCGAGAACCGCCGTGCTGAGCCACACGCCCATCCACACGGGCCACGTGCCGTCTTTGGCCATTCGCTGGCCGGTGTTGTCGATGATGTAGTAGATTACAAACATCATCACCGAAACCACGATAGGCACGGCGAGGCCGCCTTTCTTGATTATGGAGCCGAGCGGCGCACCGATGAAGAAGAACACGAGGCAAGCCAGGGCCATAGTAAACTTCTTCTGCAGCTCTACGCCGTGGCGGCGTATGTTGTCGTTGTAGTCGTTGATTGTCAAGCCTTTGAACTCGTAGTCTTGACGCACTTGATTAGCCTTGTCGATGGCGCGGCTTACGATGGCGCGGCGCTGCCCTTGCGAGCCGGCGTTGAAGAGCGAGTCGATATCGACGGGGCGGTCGAGCCTGATGGGAGCCACCCTGGTCACCACTGATTTGCCCTGCTTCACGCTGCGCTTCTCGCGCTGGATGCCGTAGAACGGCTGGTCCATAAGGCTGCGGGCGTAGGTCTGGCCGAGGCTATCCACCTGGCGGCTCACGGAGTCGATGGTGTGGCGCAGCTCGGCGATGTTCTTGCCCACGTAGTTGTGCTTCATCGCGTCGTCGTCGAGACGGTTGAAATTGGCGTCGAAGTTGATGAGAAACTCCTTGCGGGTGAACGACTCGCGGCGATATGGCACCTGTCCCTGGGCCACGTTTTGGCCCTTCATATCCTCAAAGGTGTCGCCCTGGAAGAGCGTCAGGTGCAGGTGGCTCTTGTCGGCCGTGGTCTCGAGGCGGCCTGAATCGGCCACGATGACGTTGGCCGAGCTGCCGCGGCGGCTCACGTCGTAGATCATCACGTTGTAGAGCATTCCGGTCTCGCGGTCTTTGCGCTCCACGAAGATGTTGTAGCCCTCAATCTCTTCGTAGAAGGCGCCCTCGGGAATGTCGAGCTCGGGCGACTTCTGGCGCATAGAGTAGAGCAGCGTCCACATCTTGAGCTGCGCCTTGGGCAGCACATTGTTCTGGAAGAAGAAGTCGGCCACGGTCACTAAGGCTACGGTGGCTATCAGCGGCGCCATTATGGTGGTGAGCTTCACGCCGGCCGATTTCATCGCCGTCAGCTCCAGCTTCTCGCCGAGGTTGCCGAATACCATCAGCGAGGCCAGCAGAATGGCCAGCGGCAGCGCCAGCGGC
This sequence comes from uncultured bacterium, assembly GCA_946184715.1. Taxonomy (GTDB): domain Bacteria; phylum Bacteroidota; class Bacteroidia; order Bacteroidales; family Muribaculaceae; genus CAMHGU01. The sequence goes on from CAMHGU010000089.1 coordinate 4,642, forward strand.
ACCAGCGTCAAGGCCGCGTAGAAGAACAGCTCCACTATCACGTGCAGCTCCAACCCCTTGCCCACGAGGTCGTCGACGTATTTCCACAGAAACTGCATCAGCACGATGAAAAGGCATATAAAGAACGTCATCGCAAACAATGGTACAAATGTCTGCAACACAAACGTATAGAGCCTCTTAATATGCAATCGCATCGCTAATTCGCTATTTGGTGGTGCAAAATTAGCTAAATTCCTCGATTTTTCGTAAGTTTGCAATGCTAATTAACCATAATACCGCATAACGAAATGAGTATAGTGAACGAAAACACAGTGATAGGCCTCGCGTCGGACCACGCGGGCTACGACATCAAGCAAGTGGTAAAGGCGTATCTCGACGAGCGCGGCATCGCCTATAAGGACTTCGGCACCTACGACCACGCGAGCTGCGACTACCCCGACTTTGCCCACGCTCTGGCCGCAGCCATTGAGGCCGGCGAGTGCTACCCGGGCATCGCCGTGTGCAGCACCGGCAACGGCATCAATATGGCGCTCAACCACCACCACGACATTCGCTCGGCCCTCTGCTGGGCTCCCGAGCTGGCAATGTTTGCCCGCGCCCACAACAATGCCAACGTGCTCGTGCTCCCCGGCAACTACGTCTCGCCCCACATCGCCCGCGGCACCGTGGAGACTTTCCTCGCCACCGACTTCGAAGGCGGCCGCCACGAGCGCCGCGTCAATAAGATTCCGGTTGACTGATACCCCGCGCGCCGATGAACGACCCGATAATCGACACGAGCGCCTATGTCTTTTCGCTCGAAATCGCCGTGCGCGACTATGAGCTTGACAGCGAGGGCATTGTGAACAACGCCACCTACCTCCACTATCTTGAGCACACGCGCCACCGGTTCTGCCAGTGGGCCGGAATGTCGTTCGCGCAGATGCAGCAGCGCGGCATAGTGCCGGTGCTCTCGCGCGTGGAAATCGACTACAAGACGCCCCTGCGTAGCGGCGACGTGATGCTCAGCTGCCTGCGGGTGGCGATGAAAGGCGTGAGGTTCGTATTCGAGCAGGACATTTACAATAAAGCCACGGGCGATACCGTGGTGAAGGCCAAAGTGAGCTGTGTGGCGCTCGAGAACGGGCGCCTCACCCGCGGCGAAGCGCTGCGCGAGGCCTTCGCCCGATACCTCTGATGCCTGACGATGCTCGATGAATACAAAATAGCGTTTTCGCTCATAGGCGGAATGGGGGTGAAATTCGGGCGGCTGATGCTCGACTGCGTGGGCACGGAGCGCGAGTTCTTCGCCAAGTCGTCGGCCGAGCTGGAACGCCTGTTCAGCCGTCGCAACAAGATACTCGACGCGGGCTATCGGCAGAGTCTGCTGGCTACGGCGCGCGCCGAGCTGGAGTTTATGAGCGAGCACGGGGTGCGCGCCCGCTACTTCACCGACGACGACTTCCCGCGGCGGCTGCTCGAGGCCGACGATGCGCCGGTGCTGCTCTACAGCTTCGGCCCTGCCGACCTCAACAGCGAGCACGTCATCAGCATCGTAGGCACCCGCCACGCCACGCTCTACGGCCGCTCCGCCGTGGGCCGCATATTGCAGGAGGTGAAGCTATCGTTCCCCGACACCGTGGTGGTGAGCGGCCTCGCCTTCGGCATCGACGTGGCGGCCCACCGCGCCGCTATGGAGTGCGGCCTCCCCACCGTGGCCGTCGTGGCCCACGGCCTGAACACCATCTATCCGGCGTCGCATCGCGAGGTGGCCCGCGACATCCTCCGTAAAGGTGGTGCAATAGTGAGCGACTACACCTCTCAGTCGGTGCTCCACCGCGGCAACTTCCTGGCCCGCAACCGCATCATCGCCGCGCTGGCCGATTGCACCATCGTGGCCGAATCGGCTGCCAAGGGCGGCGCTATGGTCACCGCCGCCATCGCCGGCAGCTACAATCGCGACGTGTGTGCAATCCCCGGCCGCATAGGCGACACCTACTCCGAAGGCTGCAACGCCCTCATCAAGCGCAACAAAGCCGCGATGATTACCTCGGCCGACGACCTTTTCGAAGCCCTCCGTTGGGAGAAGCCCGTCCCCGCCGGCACCCAGGCGAGCCTCTTCCCGCAGTACGAATACACGCCCGAGGAGGCAAAAATCGTCAGCTTCCTCACCGACCGCGGCACCGCCCACCTCAACGACATCGCCACCGCCCTCAATCGGCCTGTCCATAAGCTCCTTGCCGTGCTCGTGGAGATGGAGTTCAAGCAGCTCCTCGAGGCGCTCCCCGGCAGCCGCTTTACCCTCGCTCATTAGCCCGAAGCCACATCGCAGCGGCATTTCGCTTTGGCCGTTTCACTATTATTGTGTAATTTTGCACTCTGAAAGCGGAACCGCCCGTCGCGAGCCACCGCTTCATCGTCAATAATCATTCAAAGCGCAAAGCATGGACTGGCTGCAATCACTTCTGATAGAGAAATCTTCAATCGCTCATATATTACTGATATATGCCTTCACGATTTTCGTGGGCGTAAGGCTCGGCAAGGTGAAGGTGCTGGGCGTGTCGCTGGGCGTGACCTTTGTGCTTTTCGTGGGATTGGTGATAGGTCATTTCCAGCTGGGTGTTGACGCCGGCGTGGCGCATTTCGTGCGCGACTTCGGCCTTATCCTCTTTATATATTCAATAGGTATTCAGGTGGGTCCGGGCTTCTTCCAGTCGTTTAAGAAAGGCGGTGTGCTGCTCAACGGGCTGGCCGTGATGATTGTGGCGCTCAATATCGTGGTGATGCTTACCATCTTCTTTGCCGATGGGCGCTACTCCATAGGCGAGATGGTGGGCGTGCTCTCGGGCGCCGTCACCAACACCCCGGGTCTCGGTGCCGCGCAGCAGACGCTGCTAGACATCAGCACCAACGCCGATGCCGCCGCTGCCCAGAGTGAATCGATGGCTATGGGCTACGCCGCAGCTTATCCGCTCGGCGTGCTCGGCATTATCCTCTCAATGATATTGGTGAAGGTGTTCTTCAAGGTGAAGCTTGAGAAGGAGACGGCCGACATCGAAGCCGAGAACGAGCAGAGCCAGCTGCAACCCTTTGTCAAGACCATTGAGGTGACCAACGCCCTCGTCGATGGCCAGACGTTGCTCCACCTCCACGACATCATCAATAAAAACTTCGTGGTGTCGCGCCTTAAGCGCCCCGACGGCGATATTATCATCCCCACCTCCCAAACCCAAATAGGCCTGGGCGACAAGCTCTACATCGTGATGTCGCAGCAGGATGAAGAGGTGTTCACCTCGATCCTCGGCCCGGCCATCGATATGAGCTGGGAGACCAAGACCGGCCCCGTGGTGTCGCGCCGCATCCTCGTGACCAACAGCGACTACAACGGCCGCAAGATAGGCTCGCTCCGCCTCCACATGGGCTATCAGCTCAACGCCACTCGCGTGAACCGTGCCGGCCTCGACCTGCTCGCCAACCCCAACCTGACGCTTCAGGTGGGCGACCGCATAACAGTGGTGGGCAATATCGACGACATCAACCGCCTTGCCACCCAGATGGGCAACTCGATGAAGCGCCTCCACGAGCCTAATATGATAACGCTCTTCGTGGGCATCTTCCTCGGTATCCTCGTAGGCTCGATTCCCATCGCGCTGCCGGGTATGTCGGTGCCTATGAAGCTCGGTCTCGCCGGCGGCCCGCTTATCGTAGCCATCCTCATCAGCCGCTTCGGGTATAAGATGCACCTGGTCACCTACACCTCCTCAAGCGCCGCACTGCTGATGCGCGAGCTGGGCATCTGCCTCTTCCTCGCCTCGGTGGGTATGCTCTCGGGCGAGAAGTTTGTCGACACGGTCTTCAACGTGCAGGGCGCCACCTGGGTGGCCTACGGCTTCCTCATCACCTTCCTGCCGCTGATGATTGTGGGCATCATCGCCCGCTGGAAGCACCGCCTCAACTACTACACCATTATGGGCTTGATGTCGGGCTCCTACACCGACCCGCCGGCACTCGCCTACGGCAACAAGACCGCCAACAGCGACGCCCCCGCCGTGGCCTACTCCACGGTCTATCCCTTGACGATGTTCCTCCGCATCATCACCGCCCAGCTCCTAATCCTCTTCCTCGCCTGACACTAC
>CAMHGU010000090.1 GCA_946184715.1 uncultured bacterium
CGAAGAGCACCGTCGGGCGGATGGTTACGTCAACGCCTTGCATATAGGTGCTGAAAGTGGCACTGTTGGTGAGGTCGAGAGTGCTGATGCCGCTGTCGGCATAGCGGCTGAGGGTCTCGGTGGTGATCATATTCTCGCCGTTGCTTCCCATAAACACTTGGTTGGCCACCACGTAGGAGCCAATCTTCAGCGTGGCCTCGGCGGTCGAGGCTAAGGCACCGGTGGCAGGGCGAAGCGTGGCGCTGTTGCCGCCGCAGTAGACGGCACCGCCTATGTAGGTCAGGTGCTCGGCATCGGTGCCCTGGATATGCACTGTGGCTTTGGGCACGTTGGGACGGAACTCGTTGAGCGCTTCGGCCGAGTTGGCGCCGGGGTTGTAGTAGAAGTCGGCCAGGGCCGGCACCTCTTTGTTGGCTTCGATATCGGTATATACATAGGAGCCGTTGCCGCCGCCGTACACGTCGTGAACCACGCTGCCGCGGATATCCACATTAGTCTCTTGCTTCACTTGACCGGTGATGTCGTTGCCGCCGTACACGTAATTGACAATACCGCCTTCAATGGTCACGTTCGTGGCCTGAACGTCGGCCATACGCGCACCGCCATATACTGCGCCCACCACTTCGCCGCTCTTTACCACGACGTTGGTCTCAAACTCAAGATTACCCCTGTTGCCGCCGCCGTACACATTGCCCCCTATTCGGAGCAGCGGCTGGCCCGAGCGCGGCCCTTCGCGCGGCGGTTCCGGTGCGTCGGGCTCTTGGGCTGATAGAGATAACGACATAGCGCACATCACGCAAGCCAGCAGCATCAGCAGCCGGCAGGATGTGAATTTCGCTTCAGTGATATATCTTGAGTGGTTCATTGCGGTTCTATTCTTTAAGTGCCGAGGGCGTCATTCGATTGTTAGGCTCGGATTGTCGAGGTCGGCATCGGAAAGTACATACAGATATGTGGGGTTCACAGTCAAGCGAAGCACGGTGCGCTCACCGTGCCCCACTATGGTCAAGGGCGGCAGCTTGTTCTCGGTGACGCAGTTGGCGCGAGTCAAGTTGCCCGATTTGTCGTAAACGTCGTAGATGCAGTGCATCGTCACGTCGCCGTTGATGAGGTTGGCAAATACGCAGTGCTGCAGGTCGGCGAAGACGGTGGTCAGCACTTGCCCGTCGGGCTCGTCGAAGAGGGTCACCTCTTTTTCGCCTGCCACACTCTCCCAAACCACCGACTGGATGGGGTCGTCGCCCGAGTTGTTGGCGCGGATGGTTATGGTGGCTGTGGTGGAAGAGGCCGAGGTGGTGCTGAGCCACATCTTCTTCAGGACGATGGTGCGCATCATATTGTAGGTGGCATCCACACGGAACTGGAAGCCAAGCGATGCGTAGATGTGATGGAGCAGCAAGTAGATGAAGTTACCTTCTTGCGCGCTACGGCCGCGGTAGGCGAATTGACCCATACGAATGCCATCGGCCTCGGTGATGCTGAGGCCGGCGGTCTCGCCTTGCTTCACGCCCACTACGACACACACATCGGTGATTGACAGCGGACTCAGCCCCATAAGGGTCATTACGGCGCCATTGGCTGCCGAGCCGTTGAGCGGGGCTATGCTCGCACCGGCAACCGCCTCTTTGGGGAGGAAGCCGTGCACGAAAAACATCTGCCCGTTTTCGATACCCACATCGGAGCGCCACTTGCCGGTCTGATTGGAGAAGGTGCCGCGCTTGCCCTCTTCGGTATCGGATGTCAGGAATATATCGATATTGGTCACCTCCTCGGGGTCGTAGACGGAGAACCCGGAAGGCAAGGCTCGTGTGTCGCCATAGAGATGGTCGCTGTAGGAGCCGGTGAGGGGCAACATATAGATGGGCGATGCCGTGTTGGGCTTGACGTCGTCGTTGCCGTTGCAGGAGCTGAAGAGGATAGCGCTCAGCGCTGCTGCGGCTGCCAGGAGGATGATATGTTGCTTATGAGTGGTCATTGTCGATATGTAAGTTTCGTTACCAGTTGTAGAAGTTGTGATTGAGGGGCGACGAGGTAGTCCAGTCGTGGACGGCCATCTCGAGCAGGTCGATGATTACGTCGCCGCTTTCGGAGATTTTAAACACGTAGGTGTATTCGTAGCCGGGCTTCCACTGCATCATCGATGCGGGGACATCGGCGGTGCGCACCTCGCCGAGCACGCTTACGGTCAAGCGATACACCCCTTGGGAGGCCGCCGGAAGCACGGTGTACCAATGAGGATTGGCATCTGTGTAATCTACGGTCAAGGCATCGGCCACATCGGGGAACTCGGCACCGGCGGCCACCGTGGTGGTGAAGTCGGGGGTCGTAAGCGTGCCGTTGATGGGATAGCCCATAGTCACGGTGCCTTTGAATGCTATCTTGGAGCCGTCGAGCGGCGCAAAGGTGATGTCGGTGAGTGCTTCGCGCCCGTAGTGGGTGACGCTCGACGAGAATGTGAACATCATTCTCACTCGAGCCAGGGGCTTGTAGAATTTCAGCTGCACGGTGTGCCCGAAGAGCTTGTCGGGGTAAAGCGAAGCGTTGCCGGTGCTGTACCATAGCTCCGACACATAGGGCGTGGCATCGGGGTCGTTGCCGTCGGCCTCGATTGCCATAGATGCGGTGGCGGGCGTGCCGCCTACAGTCACGGCAGCTCCGGTGGCATCGGCCGGGGCGTAGGCAAGGAAGCGATACGCCTTGGCGCTGTAGTCCCAGAACTTGACGGTCTGCTCCCGCTGAGCTTCGGTAAGGCCTATGTACTCCCAGCCGGTAGTGCCGTGGCCGCTGCTGAACGTTACTTTGTAGCCGTCCATCACGGTCTGATAGCCGGTGTAGGCTTGCGCGCCGGCATCGTAGCTATCGTTCTTGAATGCCCACACGCGGAACGACGCGGGACCGCCGTTGTCGTTGAGCGCGGCGCGGGTGACCGAACGCACATCGGAGATGTCGCCATCAAACTCTATAGGCAACTCCTCTTCCGCAGGCTCAGGCGTGGGAAGAGGGTTAACGGGCTCCTCGCTGCTGCAGCAGGCGAGCAGAGCTGATATGGCGACTGTCGTCAGTATTTTCCTTATGTCGTTCTTTGTCACTCGCAACGGAGTCATTCTTTGGTGAGGTCTGCGGCTTTTCCCTTGCCCGGTACCTCTGAAGTGGATTTTGTTGTTAGGAATCTGATGGGGAGTCGAACCCCATCAGATCGGTTTTTAGTTATTGGACTCTACGAGTCGCCTGGCTTACTGGATCTTGATGACCTTCACAGCGTAAACGTTGTTCTGGTCGGTGTACTTAGTGTAGTAAACCGTGTCGGGGTCGAAGGCGCCGGGAGTGCCGGTTCCGTCAGGATTGAGGGCGTACAGGCCTGCTGTGCCCCAATCGGCGGGAGCCGAGGCGTACTGCACTGCTGTCCAGTGGGCGGTAGCGGCCTTGGTGTCGTCAACCAGATATACATAAGCATAAGTGGTGCTTGCCGTGGGGGTGAACGAAGCGGCCGAGCCGGCATCAACGGTGATGGTGTTGCCATCGGCGCGCGGAATGCTGGTGATGGCGTTGTTGATAGTAGCCTCAGTGAGGGAGAGACCGTTGCGGCCGGTCACTGTAGTGCCGCTTACGGTTCCGATGTTGAGGGCTGCCATTACGTCGGCCTCATTGCCTTCAGAGCCAAGAGTATAGAGCTTGCTCTTGCCGGTGGTGTTGAGGTCGGCTTTGACTGTACCTTCGTCGATAACGCGCACGTAGATGTCGCCCTTAGCTGCGGTGTACTCGTTCTCGGTCTTAGGATCGTGGTTCACCTGATAAGTGGTAATCGACGGGGTGGCAACGGTGGTGATAGTAGCTTGGGTGTTCTCCACTGTGCTTGTCACGACAGCGTCGAAGGTGATGGGGAAGAGACCCACAGGATCGCCGGTATCGATGCTGGTCCAGCCGTTGGTGTTGTCCGAAATCTTGAACACGTAGGTGTAGGCATAGTTAGGCAGCCACTGGGTGTAGATCTGCGGAACGAACGCGCGAGCACCGTGCACGGTGATAGTCTCGTGGGAGCCGTCGAGCGATTCGAGGGTGTAGTCCACGCGGAGCTCAAGCGGCGAGCCGTCCTTGTTAGGCAGCACGGTAGTGTAGTCGCTGCCGGCATAGGTGGCGTGGGTGAGGTCGGTGCCGAGGTAACCGGCAGAGTACTGCAGCCCACCGAATGTGCGGGTGTTGCTCTGGGTAGTACCGGTAGCGCCAATAGCCACGTGAGCCTGGTCGGCTTGGTCAGTGCCATCGCCGAGGGCGGGGAAGTAAACGGTGTATTCACCGCCGGTGTAGAAGGCTTGGCTGCTGAAGAGGGTGGCGTTGGTCTCGTTAGTACCGTCGGCGATAGAGGTGGTGTTGTCGCTATAGAACTTCACGTCCTTAACGGCATAGCCGGGAACGGTTTCGTAGATAGCCATACGCACCTTGGCAGCGAGCGAGCGGAACTCGAGCTGTACCACTTGGTTGTACTTGTTCTTCGGCACGCGTACCATGTCGGAGATAAAGCACTTGGCGAGGTCGGCCTCCGTACCCGAGAGCTTATAGGCGAGTGTAGTCCAGTTGTCGCCATCGATGGCGGTGACTTTCACTTGGCCTGCTGCGGGAGTGCCGGTGGTGGCGGTAGCTGTGCCGGTGGAGTAAGCTGCGAAGCGATACATACCGGTGCTGTAGTCCCAATACTTGATAGTCTGGGTAGCGGTAGCGTCGTAGAGAGGTGAGCTCTCGGGGAACGGCTTACCTACGTACTCCCAGTCGTTGGTGTTGCTTTCGGTGGTGCCGGCTGTGTTGAGCTGCCATTCCACGCCATAGTTGTCGAATACGGTCATCATGCCGGTACCGTCGGTAGCGCCCTTTTCACCGAAGACGATGAATTTGTTGCCAAGGAGGGTGGCGGCATCAGCGCCATAAGAGGCGCGGGTGACAGCGCGGAAGCCGGGGCCGAAACCGATGGCTTCGCCTGTAAGGCCATTAGGCCCGTTCTCGGGTCCCAAGTCGTCGCTGCAGGAGGTCAGTGCCAGGCCTGCGAGAACAACAAGTGCAAATTTGATCTTTTTCATCTCGTTGATAATTAATTGGTTAATAAATTGATTTGTTAGTATCTAAATTGTTGTTATATAGATTATTAGCATTATTGTCAGAGTGGTATTTCCCAGGTGCCGCCGTCCTCGGGGTCTTTGATTACGGCATCAAATCCCGAGCCTCCGCTTCGGGATGGTATCGGCACGGTATCTACATCCAGCTCCACGGTGATGACACCTCCCTTGAAGCGCTTGAGCACCTGCGGGGTGATGTCGAATACGATGGTGGAGTCCATACCGTTGTTAAATTGCATCGTTACGTCCATATAGTGACGATTGGGGTCCTTCACGTCGCTGCGGTGGGTGATACGGCCGCAATTGTTCTTGCATAGGCCGAATGTCATCAAGCGACCGCCTATGATGTCAACCTGCTCGCCGTTCATATTGCAATTGGGCTTCAGGCGGGTATTGTAGTGGATGGTGATGGCGTCCTCGCCGGCAACGCCGGTGTTGACGTTGGTGGTGCGGGCCATTCCCGAGAAGTTGCCCTGGCCATCGACCGAGGCTACCCTACCCTTATTGTTGTGGAGTATCACTTGGGTAAGGTACACATAGGTGATGGGATAGAGCGTCATATCAATCTGCTTGACCCACACTTTGCGCTCGGGGTCGTAGGTGAAGCCTTCTAGCTTCGGGTTGATGTCAATGCCTTGCTCATAAGCCGAATAGAGCGGTTCCGGCTCCCAGAAGGAGCGCACGAATTTCGGGGCGTTGTAGCGCGACGGGAAAGCAGTGGGGTTGGTGAAGGCGGTCACGTAGTCGCTGCTTGTGGTCTCGTCGAATACAAGGCTGTGCACACCGTCGATGGTGGAGATGTCGTTCCACACCAGCAGGTCCCAGAAGCCCCACATATACTGCGACACGAAGTGGGTCGACTCGAGGTAGTGGGCAAATACGGTCTCGTGGTGCCCGAAGGCCGTCTGCCCGGTGTAGTAGCGGCGAAGCTGGAACTCCGAGGGCTCCAGATAGCCCATCTCACCGAAGATGCGGCGGTCTTCGTCGTCCCAGCCGTAGTACCACTCTTTGCGGTAGTCGTAGCCGTCTTCGTAGTTCCACATCACTTCGAGGCTGAGGTCGGTGGCCACAAATTCAAGCTCGAGGTCTTGCATAGCGTATAGGTGAAGCTCCGGCTCGCGCACACACGACACGCCCAGCGCCACGGCTATGGCCATAATCGCCACAGCTGCCTGCGCTGCTCGATTGCGGAGTGTCCGCATGATATTTAGCTTCATCTTCTTCATCGGTTACACCTTAATATATATTAATACCATTCCCATCGGCGAGTGCTCACTCCCTTCTTGTTGTTACGGCGGAAGAGAAGGTCGTAGCTCAGGGTGATGGCTACACGCGTGGGACCTACCCACGTGTGATGGTACTGGCGTTTCTTAAACAAATCGGGCGACTGTGTCCAGCGGTAGTAGTACAGCTGGTCGTGGTAGTCGGGGTTGACCAGATTCTCAAACTGGTAAGGGTCGTACTTGCAGGTGTAGAAACCTACCTGCAGTGCAAACTCCAGCTTCCAGCGGCTCTTCTTGCCGAGGGGGAGCACATATCCGGCGCCGATGCCGGCACCTATGCCCTCGCCCACCCAGCCGCGGTCGGCATCGAAGCACAAGCCGAACAGGGCCATGTGGGCATAGCCTTGCACGTAGAAACCGCGGTAGGCCTGTCCCTCGCCGGGCGGATTACTGCGGATGTCGCCCGAGCGGAAGTAATAGCGCGCCTCGAGCTGATAGTTGCGTATCTGGAAGAACTTATGCGCCCAGTAGTCCTGCCACCACGGGCAATCGAAGGTGGCCGCATAAGTGAAGTGGCCGTGGAGCGGATAATACTCTACGGTGACGTTGGGTATGGGGCACCAGCGGTTGTAGCCGCCGGGCATATACACTCCGTAGAAGAGCAGGTTGGTCTTGACCGAGAGCAGCTCGCGGCGCGGCGCCCGCAGTCGTGGCAACTCGTAGTCGATAGCCTCGGGCGCGGTGGCCATCGCTATCACCTTCGACTCGGCGGGCAGCGGCGAATACTTCACCGGGGCCGGCTTGCGGCGGCAGAAGATCACGAGCTGGGCTGTGCGCAGCTGCGGATAGTACTCTTTGAGCAGCCGGCGCCAGAGGTCGCCGCCATCGAGCGAGCGAAGCTCTTTTTTTGAGGCTCTCATAGTCCTGAACGGGCTGATAGCGGTCGCATAGCTCCTTCATGCGCTCGTAGTCGTCATCGCCGGCTTGCTGCATAAGCAGCACGAGGGTCAAGTAGTCCTCGGCTTCGCTGAGCGTGCGCATCTCGTGGGCCCCGATTGGCACTTGGCTATGCTCTTGCACGAAGTCGAGCAGCGACTGCATTCGCTGCCGGCTCAGGTATTCATTGTGATCCAGAGCTCCTTCGGGCGATGCAGCGCCGCGCAGGTCGATGTGCAGCACCTCAAGGCTATCGCTGCGCAGTACAGGAAGCACCTCGTCGCTAAGTTCCACGAGCACAGGGTTATCGGCCGGAAGGCGGGTGCTATTGACCGGAAAGACTACTGTGGCGGCCACGGCTTGAAACTCTTCGTTGCTGAACGTAGGCGCATACGCGCTATCTACAAAGGCGATGTAGGGGTAACGATGGTGGTAGGTGATGTTTTGGTTAATGCTATCGCGCTCAGAGGGTGTCTGAGCCACGGCAGTTGTTGTCAGAGAGAGTACGACAATGCACATCGCGATTATACACGATGTGAACGAACTACCGATGTGTTCTTTCTCTAAATATGTCTTAACGTGCCGAAACACGGGATGGCCAATAAAACAACAACTTATAAAGTAAAAAACCAAAACAATCAAACGGGCAGCCACTCATTTAGCGATTGTTCGTTTTGACTATGCAAATATACTGATTTTTTGTCACCCAAATAAATTTTTGTTCCGAAAAAATTTACGCATGTTTTGTCTGCGATTCTATCTTACTGTAAATCTGCGACTTACCCCCCCGATTAAGATTTTTTAACAGTTGAGGGCTTATTTTTAGTGTGTCGCTTGCCACCAATCCGTTTCCAGCTTGGTATATATGGCCGATTTATTGGTAGATATATCGCTAATGCTGATGCCGCACGAAGTGGTTACATCAAAAGTATGGTCGTAACTGCTGAGGTAAGTGGAGTAGAGTTTCGGGGTGCAGCAGGTAGCGACCACCGCTTCGTTGAGGGCTGCATTGATTGCCGATTTCAACGTTTCATCGTCGGTCGCGTGGGACACATAGTCGGCGAAGTCGTAAAACACAGTAAGCTCAAAGCCATCGAGTTTTTGCACGTCGGCTATACGCTCGTCGGTGACGATGGTGGAGGCATTGAGCTGTCGCATGAGCGCGGCCAGCTTTTCGGTCTTTGCGCAGTCGATTACCGATAGGGTGCCGTAAGGGAGCCAAAAGCCCTGATAGAATCGCAAGAACTCCGTGCACACCTTGTCGTAATCGGGCTCTCCGTAGATATACTTCCACACTTGAGCATAGGGGAAGCCGGTGCTCATCACCTCGCTGGTGGAGGCTATCAGGAAGTCGGTGACGTGGCGCAGGGCGTAGGCTGTTTCGACGTTGCACATATAGC